>NZ_JABBWW010000107.1:0-562 GCF_014161385.1 Microbispora sp. H10670
CGCTGGAAGGCGTAGGTGGGCAGGTCGACGCGGCGGGCGCCGGTCTCGGCGTAGAAGGCCTGCCAGTCGACCGGGACGCCGGCGGTGTGCAGCTGGCCGAGCGCGGCGACAACGGTGTCCGCTTCGGGCCGCTCTGCCCGCATGGTGGCGGTGAAGACGGTGGTGTCGGCCTCGTCGAGGGTCTGCTGGGCCATCGCGCTCAGCACCGCGTCCGGGCCCAGCTCCACGAACCGGGTCACCCCCTGGCCGGCGAGGGTACTGACGGCGTCGGCGAACCGCACCGCGCCCCGCACCTGGTCCACCCAGTACCGCGGCGTGCCGAACCCGTCGTCGGCGAGACCGCCGGTCACGGTGGACACGATCGGGATCGACGCCGGAGCGTAGTCCAGAGATCCCGCTACCTCGGCGAAGTCGGCGAGCATCGGCTCCATCAGGTGGGAGTGGAAAGCGTGGGAGACCCGCAACCGGCGCGTCTTCCGCCCCTGCTCCGCCAGCCGCGCCGCCAGGGCCAGAACCGGGCCCTCCTGCCCGGAGACGACCACCGCACGCGGCCCGTTGACCG
>NZ_JABBWW010000108.1:0-557 GCF_014161385.1 Microbispora sp. H10670
GGCTCGATCCTGGGTCTGCTGATCTTCACGGTGATCACCAACCTGTTCATCCTCAACGGGCTGAACACCGCCGACCAGCTTGTCGCCAAGGGCGTCATCATCGTCGCCGCCGTGCTGCTGCAGCGGCGAAGCCTCAAGTCACACACATAGAAAACTAGGGAGAAAAGATATGAGCAAGAACGTCGGCCGGCGTGGATTCCTGGTGAGCGGCGCCGTCCTCGGCGCGGGCGCCCTCGTCACCGCCTGCACCAGCAACGAGCCGGCCGCGCAGGCCAGCGCTCCGGCCGCGGCGCCGGCGGCGGCGGCCAGCGGCGGCAACGACGCCCCCGGCGACAAGGTCGTCATCGGCTTCTCGGCCCCGGCGGCCGACCACGGCTGGATCGCCGCGATCAGCAAGAACGCCGCGGACGCCGCCAAGCAGTACTCCGATGTGGAGCTCAAGGCGGTCGAGCCGACCAACGACATCAACCAGCAGATCTCGGCGGTGGAGTCGCTGATCCAGGCCAAGGTCAACGCGCTGGTGATCCTGCCCAACGACGGTGAGCAGCTCAACCAGG
>NZ_JABBWW010000109.1:0-548 GCF_014161385.1 Microbispora sp. H10670
CTGCTCCTTACCGGCGACGCCGCCGAGGAGCTCGACACCATGTATCCCTACTATCGCGTGCAGGAGGGCGGCTGGGACGTCGACGTCTCGTCACGGACGCTGCGTGACGTTCAGCTGGTCATCCACGAGTTCGACCCGAACTCCGACGCCTACGTGGAGAAGAACGGCCGGAAGCTGCCGGTCGACGTGCCCTGGGCCGAGGTCGACGTCGAGCGCTACGACGCCCTCATCATCCCTGGGGGACGTGCCCCCGAGTGGATCCGGGTCGACGCCGACGTCAGGCGCATCACCGAGCACTTCTTCGCCCGCAACCTCCCGATCGCGCTGGTGTGCCACGGCGCACAGGTGCCGGCGGTGTACGGGCTGCTGAAGGGCCGGAAGACGGCGTGCTTCCCCCCCATCACCGGTGACATGGAGAACGCGGGCGCGACGGTCATCGACGCTCCCGACGTCGTGGACGGAAACCTCGTCTCCTGCCGCGGCTGGCCCGACATGCCGCAGTTCGGCCGGGTGATGATGGAGGTCTTCTCGAAGTCCGTCAACTCCGC
>NZ_JABBWW010000110.1:0-530 GCF_014161385.1 Microbispora sp. H10670
GTGAAACGAAGGCTCAGATCCCTGCTGGCCGCCGTCTCGTTGCCCCTGGTACTCGTCGGCATGCTGCTGGCCGCCCACCCCGCCGCGGCCGCCACGCTGACCCGCATCACCGGGTTCGGCACCAACCCGACCAACCTCAACATGTACCTCTACGTCCCCGACCGGGTCGCCGCCCGCCCCGCCCTGCTCGTCCTGGTCCACTACTGCAGCGGCTCGGCCAGCGGCATCTTCAACGGCAACGGCCACGACTACGTCACCGCCGCCGACCGCTACGGCTACATCATCGTGGTCCCCGAAGCCACCCGCAGCGGATCCTGCTTCGACGTCTCCACCCCCGCCGCGCTGCGCCGCGACGGCGGCAGCGACTCCACCGGCATCATGGCCATGGTCAACTACACCCGCCAGCGCTACAACGTCGACCCCGGCCGCATCGTGGTCAGCGGCTTCTCCTCCGGCGCCATGATGACCAACGTCCTGGCCGCCGAATACCCCGACGTGTTCTCCGCCGCCTCCGCCTTCTCCGGCGTCCC
>NZ_JABBWW010000012.1:0-207782 GCF_014161385.1 Microbispora sp. H10670
ACTCTGGATGCCGCCCGATCCCGCCACGGCCTGATCCTCCGGCAGCAGGCGTACTGACGCACACCTTGAGACGATCACACAGCGCAATCAACAGAACCCGAAATGCGCAGGACGTGAATGCTTACGTTGTGATGTGATGCTCTCGCACCGCTTCGCGAACGCCATCGATTGTCATCGCAGTTGGTGATTTGACCGACATCAACTCCGCCTTTGGCTTGCGTAGCCCGAACCGAACCGCCGAGATCCCTACAGTGCAGTGCCGTGCGGGGCGTGGATCGAGTAGCCCATGAGCACTGGTCCGAAATTCTTGATGACATCCAGTCCGTTCGCTTCCGCGGCGACGATTGTCGTTATGCAGGCGTCCGCCTCGCCGCGCGCGCACGCCCGCGCCGCCTGAGCGTTGCTGTCGGCCGCAAGAATTCGCACGTCCAGTCCATCGAGAAGGCTCACCGGAGCCGGATGACTGACGACCCTGACCGCCCGGTCAGCCGCCGGCGACGAGATCCGCAGACCGGCGGCGACGCCGTCGGCGTCCGACGCGTCCATCACGATGTCTCCGTCCGACCTACCGGCGAGAACCATCGGATGCGTCGGAATCACGAAGCACTCGCGCAAGGCCATGGTTTTTATATTCTGGAAGACGATCTCATGCAGGCGGGGATATACCACACAGCCGAGTAACACGCTGTTGCCCGGCTTCTCCAACACCGCCAGGAGCGCCTTCTCTAGGGTATCGTGGAGCACGATCTCTCCGGACCGGTCGCCACGCCGTTCGAGCCAATGGCGGGCGGCTGCCTCGCAATTGGTGCCCGCGGGTCCGAGTGTGTGCAGCCTGAGGCTCGTTTTTCGCTGCATTGCTCTCCTGATTGCTGCCGATTAGGCGCTGCGTTCAGACGCGATCGCGAGGGCGGCGCCGACGCTCAGAATTTGTAGTCCTCGCGCACAGGATGGAAGGAATCGAAACCCTTGGCGCGTGTCCGCGCCCAGGCCGAATGGCTCACTCCACCGGGGATCACCAAGGTGTCCCCCGCGTTCAGCACCAGGAGATCGTCGCCGACCCGAATCTCGAGAACGCCTTCCAGGCAATGCGTTATCTGCTCCGCCTCGTGAGCGTGGACCGCCACCTCCGCATCTTTCTCGAACTCCCACGTCGCCACCGTCATGCGGTCACCGTGCACGAACCGTATACGGGCGCCGGGGAACAGATCGGTGACCACGCCCTCGTCGGCATGACGAATACTTGTCATTTCACCTTCTCGCTCGGATTGTGACTGCCCTGTCGACCCGACAGCGCCAGGAGATCGTCGCCGGAGCACAGAACTCCGTACAAAAGTCACTTACACGCGCACACTGAGGGCACAGAAGTCGCACAGCCGCGAGACCCGCCTTCCGGGCCGGTTTCACGGGGATTCGCGCCGGGCGGGGACCGCCGCCCTCGTGGCCCGCGATTCCCGCGCGGCTCCCAGCCGGCTCGTCCGCCGCGACACGCGTGCCCGTGTGTCCCGCGTTCGACGATCCCCTGTCCCCTGTACGAGGGATATGCGGTCAATATGCGCAACGCGCTCAGGCTGGGGCAAGGCCGCCTGGCCGGACGGTCTCGCTCTCCGCCGGTGACGGCCTCGATCAGTGCCCGCGTGCGAGGCCATCCGCGAGGAGACGCGACGTGTCGATTCACGAGAGGACTCGGATATGTCGAAAAGGGTGACGGCCCCGACGGCCTACGTCGAGCCGCCTCCGGAGTCGTGCGTCCACCGGTTGTTCGAAGCCCGAGTGAAAGCGGACCCCACGGCCACCGCGCTGGTGGACGCCGGCGGGCGGCTCACCTACCAGGAGGTCAACGAGCGCGCCAACCGGCTGGCTCGTCTCCTCGTCACGAACGGCGTACGGACGGGAGACCTGGTCGGGCTGCGTGTGCCCCGCTCGGCGGCCTGCGTCATCGCGATGATCGCGGTGCTCAAGGCAGGCGCCGGCTACGTTCACCTAGAGGATGTGATGCCGCTCAGGCGCCTGCGCGCCATAGCGAACGAGTGCGACCTCCGGCTTGTCATCACCGCGTCACCGCTCGGCTGGAGGGCGGCGGACGGCAGGCCGGTTCTCTCTCTTGACGACGAAGAGGCCGCGCTCGCAGGCACCCCCGGTACCGACCTCTGTGTCGACGTCCGTCCCAGTGACGTGATGTACGTGCCCTACACGTCCGGCTCAACTGGTGCCCCCAAGGGCATTCGGCTGCCGCATCGCAGTATGCCGGGGCTCCTCCAGGGGACCGGTTGCGTGCAGTGGGGGCCGAGCCACAACAGCCTGCACCACTGCGCGCTGTCATGGGACGGGCACGTCGTGGAGATCTTCCCCGTGCTGCTGTCCGGCGGCAGCGTCGTCATCTTCGAAGGCGACGCCGGCGACCCGCTCGCCGTCGCCACGTTCGCCCGCGTCCATGACGTGACGACGCTCGTCCTCACCGCGGCCGCTCTCAACGTGGTCGTCACGGAGGACCCGACCCGGTTGTCTGGCGTGCGGCACCTCATCACCGGCGGGGAGGCGGCCTCGCGTCCCCACATCGCCAAGGCCCTGGCGGCACTGCCGAACTGCCGGATCGTCAATGGTTACGGCCCCGTCGAGTGCAACGGACTCACGACCGCCCATCGGATCCGGGCCGAGGACCTCGATCGCTCGTCGATCCCCATCGGCCGTCCCGTCGGGGACCGCGTCGTCTACGTCCTGCGACCTGACGGCGGACTCGCCCCGGACGGCGAGGCGGGAGAGCTTTGTGTCGGCGGTCCAGCGGTCGCGGACGGCTATGTGGGCATGCGGGGGGCATCCGCCGAAACGTTCGTTCCGGATCCCTTCTCCCCCTTCCCGGGTGCCCGTATGTACCGGACCGGCGACATGGTCCGCCGTACGGCCGAGGGGGTCTTCGAATTCCTCGGGCGCTACGACGAGCAGGTGAAGATCAGAGGTGTGCGGGTAGAGCCGGGTGAGGTGACCGCGGCGTTGCGGAGTAGCCCGCTTGTGGCCGACGCGGCCGTGCTCGCCGACCACGGCTCCTCCAGGGGCGTACGCCTGATCGCCTATGTCCTGCCGACACCCGAGACCGACCCGGGGGAACTGTCGACGTCTCTCGTGACCCATCTCCGGGAGCGGCTCCCCACGGCCATGCTCCCGGGAGCCATCGTTCCGGTCCGGTGTCTGCCGAGAACGCGGACCGGCAAGGTCGACCGCGAGGCGCTGCACGCGGCGCAGGTCGAACACCTCGCGCACGGCATCGCCGGATCGGCTCCCACAGGAACTCACCCGGTCACCGAACTGCAGGGACTTGTCGCCGGCATCTGCGCGGACCTGCTGGAACGCTCGGCGGTCGGCCTGGACGACAATTTTTTCGATCTCGGCGGTCACTCACTGCTCGCCTCTCAGGTACTGGCCCGGGTACACCGCCGATCAGGGGTGGGGATACCACTGCGGCGGTTCTACGAGGCGCCCACCCCGCGAGGTCTGGCCGCCGCCGTGGAAGCCGTCCTGCGGGACGGTGACGAAGGCGGCACGAGCCGGGCGAGCAGCCGACCGCCACAGTCCGCGCCACCGGCGACGGCTCCGATTCGGCGGACAGAGCGGACGCGGGTACGCCTCGCCCGGCCTGCGGCCGGCGGAGGATCCGCGGCAGGCTCCCGGCCGGAGGGAGCGGAACGTGTTCTCGAAGAGGAGAGCCCCCATGATCGATGAACCGCTGTTCATACGACCGAACCTCACAATCGAGGGCCTGGTCGACCAGTTCTACGCGTGGACATACCTCCTCTCGCCCGCCGCCTCCGCGATGAACCTCGTCAACCTGCAGCTTCCGATGCTCGACTCCTACCTGGAGCAGCCGAGGACGCACGCCGACGCGGTCGCCAACCCGCGCATGAAGGGAGGATTCTTCGTCGATCACGGTGGAGCGCGCCTGGATGAGATCAAGGCGCTCCGCGATCACATGAGCACCGAGAACACCGACCTCGTCGCGCTCGCCAGCGCCGTCAAGGAGGCCGAGGACCTGCTGCGCGCGCAGGCCGACGGCTACGATCTGACCCCTCTCTACGGCCGGTTGCCTGCCAGTCTGCGCGGCTACGTGGAGCTCGTCTACGACCGCGACCACCATGCGTCTCTGCGTTTCCTTGAGGCTGCGCTCTACCGCAGCCCCTACTATCGAGAGAGCAGGCAGTCGGTTGAGTTGATGCTCGACGACGGTGGCGAGAGGCCGTTCTTCATGAGCACCCCCCGGCTGCCGCAGGAGGGGCATCTACAGCTGCCGCTGCCGCTCAGACACCCGGGCATCGACACGCTGTTCGCGATGCGCTCGACCTCCCGGACGTTCAAGGATCTGCGAGAGGCACTCGAGATCTCCGACGACCGCGTCGCCGGAAACCTGCGCGCCTACCTCACCGACCGGCCACTGCTTCGCGAGGATGTCACGGTCGAGGATGGATGCAGGATCCGCTATTTCGGTCACGCCTGCCTGGTGCTGCAGACCTCGGCCGTCAGCATCGTCGTCGACCCTTTCGTGAGCGGGCACACCGCCGCCGAAGACCGCAGATTCACCTACGCGGACCTGCCGGAGCACATCGACTACTGTCTCATCACCCACGGCCATCCGGACCACACCGTCCTGGAGACGCTGCTGCAGATCCGCGCGCGCACCGATCTGGTGGTCGTACCGAGGTGCGGCGGTGGGGCCCTGCAAGACCCGTCACTGAAGCGGCTGCTGGAGAATCTGGGTTTCACGGTCGAGGAGGTCGACGACTTCGACGTGCTGGACTTCGAGGGCGGCGAGATCGTGGCCACGCCCTTCTTCGGCGAGCACTGCGATCTCGACGTGCGGAGCAAGAGCACGTACTGGATCCGGCTGGGCGGCAAGACCGTCTTCGTGGACGCCGACTCATCCGGCGTCGAGCCGGAGTTGTACGGTCACATCGCCCGTGTGGTGGGCCGGACCGACATCGCCTTTCTGGGCATGGAATGCGATGGCGCCCCGCTCACGTGGATGTACGGAGGCCTGTTGACCCAGCCGGTGAGCCGCCGCATGAGCGTCACCCGAAAATTGTCCGGCTCCGACGCGGCCCAGGCATTGGGCATCATCGAGCAGCTCGGGTGCAGCAAGGCCTACGTCTACGCGATGGGCGAGGAGAGCTGGCTGCAGCACGTCATGGCCATCAGCTACACGCCCGAGTCCTACCAGCTGAAACAGGTCGCCGAGTTCCTCGACGGGTGCGCCCACCGGGGGATCGAGGCCGAGCATCTTCTCGTGCGCAAGGAGTTGCGCTGGTGAGCAAGGCACGACATGAGTTCCGGTGGCCGGCTCCTCCCCTGGCCCCGGAGGCTTCGGCGGACGCCCTCGCCACCCGCGACAGCCGCCTCCACGTGCGGGTCCTCTTGGACACGGGACCGGACCGGACGGAGCTCGCGCACGTTCGGCGGCTATTCGCCGAGGTCGGCGCGAGCGTTGAGGTCGAGGGCCACTCGTACGGAGGCCCTCCGCCGACGTCCATGTTCCTCATCGTCGTGAGCGTGCCACTGCTTCCCTTTCTGGCGCGCTTCCGGGCACCGGAGGAGAGCCCGGCCGCTCTCGCCTCGCTGGTGCAGCGACTGCATCGGATGCGCGCCGACCCATCCCGGTGGGGCCGCCCCCACACTGTCGTGATCGAGGACGTGTGGAGCGAGGTGACGATCCGATGCCCCTCCGGGCTGCCGGAACGGGCGTACGGTGACCTGCTCCTGCTGGATCTGAGCGGCTTCGGCCCGGACTCACCAACAGTCACCGTGAGTTGGGACGGGCGTTCCTCGGCCTGGTGGGCCCGCCTCGACAGCGGGCCTTGCCCGGTCCTGCGAAGGATCCCTCTCGACACCGGCCCTACGCGTCGCCCGCCCAGCGTGACGGGAATCGGCCCCGGTGAAGTGGAGCAGGTACGCGCGCTGGCCAACGGCGGTACGGACTCGGCCATCCGGTGGCAGCGGGCGAACGTCGTCCTCCTCTCCATCATGGGCTGGAACATCTCTGCCATCGCCCGCAAAACGCTGTTGTCTCCGGATCGCGTCAGGTCTCTCCTTGAACACGTGGAGCGTGCTGGAATCGCGGCCCTCGATCCCGGCTGCCGAGGTGAGCGCGCCTATCGCCCGACGGCCGAGCAGACGCACGAAGCGGTCGCAATCGCCTTGACCGCGCCAACGGACTCGGACGTCACCGCGTCTGCGAGCGGCACGGGCTGGGATCGGGACACGCTTGCCGAACATCTGGTCCGGGCGGGGATCGTGGAGGACGTCACAGCGGAATGGCTGGACGAGGTCATGCGCTCGTCAGGACGACCGCCCGAGCGTGGCCCGGATGAGCCCGCAGACCTCCGGTAGCCGTTCGCGGTAGTAGAAGTGCCCGCCGGGCATGAGGTGCGTGAAGACGGGCCCCGTCGTCAGTGACCCCCACTCGCCCAGTCGGCCGGGGGTGACGTCCGGGTCGCCCATCCCGCCGATCGCCATGATCGGGCACCTCAACGGGCGCGTGGAGGCCCGGTTCCGGGCCAAGAGGAGACAGTCCCCGCGCAGCACCGGAATCGCCATGTCCAAAATCTCGGGCGTCCACTCCATGCCGCCGTCAAAACCCACGGCGGCGATCCAGTCCTCCCACTGCACAACGGTCATGCCCGCGACGACGTCCGGATCCAGGCTCCACAGCTGCGGAGGGGGTGCTGCGGAGGCGACCATCAACGCCACGTGGCGCCCCGCCTCCTCAAGCCGTTCCGCCACCTCGTAGCAGACCGCTGACCCCATGCTGTGCCCGACGAAGACGAGCCTGTCCGCCGTCCCCTCCGTTCTCTCCGCCAGCTCCGCCACCGCCGAATCGGTGAGCTCTCGCAGGTTCGCCGGCAGCGGCTCGTTCCACCGTGGTCCCCGGCCCGGGTACTGCAGCAGGACAGCCGTGTCGCCCTCGCGAACGAGCGCGGCCGCCCAGTCAGCCATGCTGTACGCGCTGCCGCCGGCGTAGGGAGCCAACACGAAGGTGTAAGCGGGCGATGACCCGCGCGTGGGGGGTCCCACCTGCTGACCGGTATAGCGCCAAAGAAGCGGGCTGATGCGCTCAATTCCCATGAGCCGTCTCCCCCCTTCGAACCGTGCCGAGCAGCGCGTCCGCCAGGGAGGCGGGAGCCTCCGCCAGGGCGTCTTCCCTGACCGGGATGTCCACCACGCGTAGAGGACCCGAAGTCGCCGCCCGCCAGCCCTTCACGTAAGCAGCGCTGAGAGGGCGCGACCGCGCTCTGAGCAGGGTGATCGGGCACGACACCTCTCCGGGCCTTCCCACGTACCCCTCCGTCATCATGAGGTCGGCCCGCAAGACCGGTTCGAAGAACCGGAAAAGCGACTCGTCGTCGCGTATCTCCGCAGGGGTCAGCTCGTTCTCCCTCAGCCAGGCTCGCAGCTCCGCGGAGGTCATCGCCGACACGGGCCTCTCCGCCTCCGGGGCCGTCGTCCCCGGGGGTGGCTGACGAGCGACGAGGAGTCCGAGCACCGGGACGGACACGGTCCCGGAGGTGTGAACGATGGCCAGAGCCTCGTACGCGAGCAGCGCGCCGGAGCAGGAGCCCACGACGAGGATCGGCCTGCCGTGTGAGCGGGTGTCGCCCGCCAGCACGGCGGCTATTTCGGCCGCCGCTTCGGCGACCGTGGCGTGGGGCCGCTGCCGCACCCGCTTCTCGCGTCCCGGCAGCCGGATGCCGCGCACCTCGATGTCGGGAGCTACAACCCGCGCCACCGCGTTCCACGGCGCGGCGCCGGCGCCCGCGTGAGCGATCCCGTACGCGACCGCCCCGGCGTTGGGATTCGGCAGTGGCACGTGAACCGCAGCCGGATCGTAACCTTCGGCATCGGCGTTCACAACGAGTCCTCGACCGCATCGTCTGAGGAGCGCCCCCCGTCGATGAGAGCGGCAGCGACCTCCTCGATCGTCTGATATTCCAGAATCACCCGAGACGACAGCCCGGCCCATAGGCCGGGGTCGTCCAGATGTGCATGCGCCACGATCCTGGCCGCGAGCAACGAGTCCCCTCCGAGGTCGAAGAAGTTGGCCTCGGCATCGACATGGTCCAGGTCAAGGGCTTGGGACCACAGCCGAGCGAGTTCGGCCCGATAGAGCCGGAGCATGGCGTCGTCGGAGGAACGCCGCGGCCGGCGGCGATCGGCGTCGCTGGGGCGGCGCCTGACGTCCTCCGGGTCGGGTAGCGCCCCACGATCGAGTTTCCCATTTGGCGTCTGCGGAAGCCGGTCGACCACCACGATCGTGCCGGGGACCATGTACCCGGGCAGGACGCGTTGCGCGAGCACACGGACCTCCTCCGCGACCCGTTCCGTGTCCAGGGACGCGGAGGGACCCCGGAGCACGTAGCCGACCAGCCGCTGATGCCCGCCGTGAACGCGCAGATCAGCCGCGGCGGCGGTGACCTCGGGGTGCCGCGCCAGGATGGATTCGACCTCCCCGAGCTCGATCCTGTAGCCCCGGAGCTTGACCTGCCGGTCCATACGACCGAGGAACTCCAGCGCGCCGTCGAGCCTGCGCCGGACGAGATCGCCGGTGCGGTAAAGACGCCCCCCTCCGCCATGTATGGCGTCGGGGACGAAGCGCGAGGCGGTCAGCCCGGGGCGCCCGAGGTAGCCGAGAGCCACTCCGTCGCCCGCCACCACCAGTTCTCCGGAGGCCCCCTCCGGCACCGGCGTCAAGCGCTCATCGACAACACACAGCTGGTTGTTCGCCGAGGCCCAGCCGATCGGCACCTTCGCACCGGCGCACCCGTCCTGATCCCTGTCGATCTCGTAGATCGCGCAGTTCACCGTCGCCTCGGTCGGCCCGTACCCGTTGTGGATCGTGGCGCCGGGCGGCAGCAGCCTGTTCGCCGAGGCGACCAGCGCACCGGTGACCTCCTCACCGCCGAGGTGGACGGTGGTCAACGAGCTCAGATCAGGGGCGACGGCGAGGAGCTCGGCGAAGAACGCGGGAGTGGTGTGCAAGGTGGTCGCCTGGTGACGGCGGATCGCTTCGGCGAACTCGAGGATCTCCCGGTCGGCGCTCGCCGCGAAGCACAAGGTGCCGCCAAAGCACAGCGTCGAGAGAAGCTCCCACATACCGAAGTCGAACGCGTGGTTGAGGTTCTGCAGCACCCTGGTGCCGGTGTCGATGGAGAAGTAGGACCTGCTCCATTCGAGCAACGGCGACAGATTCCGGCAGGTGACCGCCACCCCCTTCGGCGTCCCCGTCGATCCGGATGTGTAGATCACGTAACACAGGTCGTCGGGGTCGCCGACGGCCTCGGCGAACCGATCAGAGCAGACGTCCTCACCATCGGGGCACGTACCGAGGTCGGTGTCGAGCTCGATGACGTGGGCCACGCACCCGGCGCTGCGTGCCAGGATCTCGGCCCGCTCCCGGTACCGGCTCTCGGTGATCACGATCCTGGCCCGGCAGTCTCGAAGCATGAAGACGAGCCTCTCCTCCGGGAGGACCGGGTCGAGAGGAAGGACCGCGCTGCCCGCTGCGAGGATGCCGAGGAGACCGACCGGCAGGGCGGGACCTTTGCCGACGAGCAACCCCACGACCTCGCCCTCGGGGCGTACCGCGGGAGTGTCCTCTCCCGCACATCCCGGAACCGCCTCGCACGACTGCCCCCTCATGCGCGGCTCGGCAAGGGCCGTTGGAGACTCTCGAGGCTGATCCCGTGACGCAGCGCAAGGATGACGCCGGCCGCCTCAGCGTAGCTGCGCACCCCTGTCACCCCGTCGAGCTGGAGCCGTTCAGCGGTGACGTCGATGATCGTCTCGTTGTCGGCCACTCCGATCACAGGAATGCCCCGGTGTGCGGCCTCGAGGACTGGTATCCCGCCAAGCGCGCTCGCAGGGGCGACGACGGCGAGCACGTCGTCCAGGCCGACCGTCCGAGCGATCCGGCACCGCGCGGCACCAGTTATCTGCGGTGCCCGCCGCAGGCCGATCAGAACGCTGGCCAGCCCGTTGGCGGAGACGAACTCCCCCGCGCCGCGCGCGTCCACGACGCCCTCCGGCAGGGCGACGTCCTTGAAATTGACCAACGGCGCATGCGCTGCCGGGGTGGAGAACGTGCGCACGATCAGATGAGAGAGCACCGCTTCGGCGCCGCCGACCGGATTCGGATGGCGCCCCTGGAAATGGTCGCTGTACGAGCCGGTGGACAGCTCCTGCACGTCCGTCGTCACCGCGATCGCGGTCGCGCCCGCGTCCAGCAGCTGCTGCGCCGCCTTCAGCAGCACATCGGGCCGATCGATCTGGCCGGTATAGCCTCCTGAGGGGTTGCGCACACTCCGCGTGCCGATTGGCTGGTCGGTGACCACGACGTCGACGATGTCGATGCCGTATACCGCGCGCACCGTGTTCACGATGTTGAAGACCTCGTCGAGCGCGGTGCGACTGGCCCGCTCGACGATGATCCCCACCCGGTTGGCGTACGGCTGGTAGAGATTGACCATCCCACGGACGAACAGGTCGATGCACGCGCCCTCCGTGTAGAGGACGCGTTCTCCGATGGAGATGAAGTTGGACGCGTTGACCGCGTTGGGATTGGTCACCACGTAGTCCGCGGCGGCGGCCAGGAGCGCCGTCGCCGGAGCGGCGTCGCCGGCGTAGCCTCCAATGGAGCATCCGACGCCCGTGGGTATGAGGCTGATCACGACGCCGATCCCACCTGGCGCCGGCGGCACGGCGGCCGGTAGCGGCGCGGCGACGATGCCATCGCACTCCGTCGCCTCCACAAGAACGCGCTCTGGGTCGGCGTCGCTGATGTACCAGCGCAGCGGTTCGCTGTCGAACAGTCCTTCGATCGCGGGGACGAAGCCACCGGCTGCCAGCAACTCCGCCCGGCCGACGGTGTAGGAACGGTTGACAATCACGTCAGATCACGTCTGCCTGTTCTTGATAAGCCGGGCGACTTGCCATGCCCGACACCACAACTGCTCGTAACTGATCTGGAAGTCGGAACCCGCACACGCAACCGCTTCCGGCGTTGCCGCGACCTGCGCCGCGAAGAGCGCGAAGGGGGTGTACTCGGTCGGGTAGCCCGGTGATGGTTCGTCTTCGTCCGCCGCCGTGTTCATGGCTGTCTCTCCTCCCTTGAATTTCGGCGCTCCGATTTTCGGTCATGACACCTCCGCCGGGACGGCCGGGATCTCACGTCCTAACCGTGCCAACGGCGAAGGAATCAGGAAGACAAGGGCCAGGCACATCCCGATCGCGGAGATCAGGAGACCGGTACGCAGGCTCAGCGCTCCGGCGAGAAGACCACCGCACGCGGCGCCGAACGGGGCTCCCCCGAGCGCTGCGAACCGGATGGTGGCCGCGACGCGGCCCTGTATCACGTCAGGCGTCATCGCCTGCCGGATTGTGAGGGCGATGATGTTGGCTGTCTGCGCCGAGGCGGCGTAAACGAGATTGATCGCGACGAGCAGGGCTACGGCGATCAACCCGTTGCCCTGAACGGCCGCGATCGCGGTGATCACCAGGCAGGCCGCCACGCGCAGGAGGACGAGGGCCGGCCCGTATCCCATCCGCGCCGGCAGCAGCCTCGACAGGACTGAGGCGAGCAGGAAGCCAGGTCCCAGCGCTGCGAAGACGAGGCCGATCGCACCTGGCGACAGGTGCAGTTCACGCGGCAGGAACACCAGGTAGACGGTCATACAGGCGCTGGAGGAGAAGTTGTATATGGCCGCAGTGATCGCCATGGTGCGGAGGGAGGCGTTGCGTCCCACATGCTGGAGTCCTTCGAGGATTTGCCCCAGCGCGCTGGAACCCTGTCCCTGCCCGTCTGGCGCCGTTCGGGTTTCGGGTCTGCGGATAAGTGAGATCGACGCTGCGGACAGCAGGAAGGAGATCACGCTGCCCACGGTCGCCACCGGGGCGGTGAGGAGCTGGACCAGACTCCCGCCCAGTGCGGGCCCGGCGATCTGAGCGGCTGAGCGGCTCGTTTCCAGCAGGCCGTTCCCCCTGCCCAACTGATCTCGCCGTATCAGTCGCGGCAGGTACGCCTGGTAGGCGATCTCGAAGAAGACCGAGCAGGTGCCGATCAGGAAGGCGGCGACGTAGAGCGTGCCCATGCCGAGCCGTTCCGTGAGATAGGCCGCTGTGACGGCGCCCAGAGCCACAGCCCTCCCCAGGTCGGCCACTATGAGGATGTCGCGCCGGCGCCGCCGCCGGTCGACCATGACCCCGGCGAGAAGCGCGACCAGGAGGAAGGGCACCTGCTCCGCCGAAGCCAGCAGTCCGACCTGTTCGGGCGGTGCCTGCAACGCGATCACCGCGACGAGTGGGAGCACGAGCATGCTGACCTGGCTGCCCACCTGCGAGCACGTCTGTCCCACCCAGAGCTTCACGAAGTCGGGGTTGCGCCAGAGTCCTGCCCCGTCGCGCGCGCCGGCCGCAGAGTCGTCCATGACCGGATCATGAGGATCACGGTCGGCCCTCGGATCCTCGCCCTCCGCGGTCCCGCTCGTTCCGCCGCTCGTCACTACCGCACACCCCCTCGAAACCCATCCGTGCGGCTCAGGCGCCCGCCCACTTCCGGGCCAGTGATTCAATGCGGCCGATCTCCGGTCCCTCCAGGATGCGTTTCGAGACCCCCAGGGGGCTCGGGTTGGTGAAGAAATCGCTGACCGAGAAGTCGATCTCCAGGCGCTGGCACAGCAACGACACAATCCGTACGGCCTGTAAGGAATGACCGCCGAGCGTGAAGATATCAGCCGTCAATTCGTGGACCGGCGCCCCAAGGATCTCGGCGAATGCCGCCTGGACCACGCGCTCGACGGCCCCCAGACGGACCGCGGGGGGCTCTTCTCGAATGGGCGGAGCCGGAAGCGCCCTCCGGTCGACCTTGTTGTTCGCCGTCAACGGCAGGCGATCGAGCCTCACGAAGAAAGACGGAATCATGTATTCGGGAAGCGACTTCCCGAGATGGTCGCGTAGCGCCTCGACCGGCAGTTCGTCCATGCCGGTGTAGTAGGCCACCAGGCATCTGTCGTGGGGGCCTCGGTCGGCGACGGTCACGACGCACTCGCCGATGCCCGGCAGCCGCCGTAGCACTGCCTCCACCTCTCCGGGCTCCACTCGGTGGCCACGGATCTTGACTTGGTGATCCGCCCGCCCGGTGAACTCGAGCACTCCGTCGGCCCGGCGGCGTCCGAGGTCCCCCGTACGGTACATGCGACCACCCGGCCGGGCGGAGCGCGGGTCGGGCAGAAACCTCTCCGCCGTGCGACGGGCGTCGCCCGCGTACCCCCGCGCGATTCCCGCCCCGGCGATGACGATCTCGCCCGTCACGCCCTCCCCCACGTCGCGCAGCTCATCGTCGAGCAGGTCGACGCGCACGCCCTCGACGGCACGGCCGATAGGCGGCGCTCCCTCCCCCGCCTCGTACCGTGCGAGCGTGGCCGCGACCGCCGCCTCCGTCGGACCGTAAGAGTTGTAGAGCTCACGCCCCTGAGCCCAGGTCTCGGCCAGCTCCGCCGACGTGGGTTCCGCGGCGACGAGGATCGCCCTGACCGTGGGCAGTGGAGTGACCGGCAGAGCGCCGAGCACGGACGGCGGCATGGAGACGAACGTCACCTTCTGGCGCCGGATCAGGGCGATGAGCCCGGGCGGATCGAGCAGAGCCGCCGTCGGCGGAATGACGACGCAGGCACCCGCCGCGAGCGGCACGAAAAGCTCGAACACCGACCCGTCGAACCAGGGCCCCCCGGAACCGAGCACGCGGTCGGAAGGCGTCAGTCCCAGCGGGACAGTATGGGAGAGCGCGAGATTGACGACGGACGCGTGCTCGACCATGACGCCCTTCGGCGTGCCGGTGGAACCCGAGGTGTAGATCACATAAGCGAGGTCCCGCGGGAGCAGGCCAGTGTCGAGGCGCTCGCCGGGAACGACATCGACAGCCGGTATCCGGGTGCCCTCGATCGTCACCCTGGGCAGGCCCGCGGGCAACCCAGCCGAGTGCGCGGCCGTGGTGACGACCGCGCTGACGTCGGCGTCGGCAAGAATCCGTCCCCTTCGCTCGGGCGAGTCGCCGGGGTCGACCGGTACGTATGCGGCGCCGGCTTTCCAGATGCCCAGGATGGTGAACGGCACCTCGATTCCGCGGTCGAGACACACGCCGACCCTGTCCTCCGGACCGACGCCCAACCGTGCCCGCAGGTGCACGGCCAGCTCAGCTGCGAGCCCGTCAAGTTGCCGGAAGGTCAAGATCCCATCCGGGGCGCGGATCGCCTCGGCATGCGGCCGCAGGGCGGCCTGGCGTTCCACCAGGACGTGCGCGAGGCGCGGAGCCGCGACCGCGGCGTCATTCATCACTTGCTCCCGGAGTTCCACCGCACCTGCCTTCAGCGTCGGTTTCGGACGCTGAGCGGGCGCATGTCCGTCCACGCTTCCTCGATGTACGCGAGGCAACGCTCCTTGGATCCGCGTACGCCGACCTCACGCCATCCCGCCGGAGGGGCCGTACCCGTCTGCCAGATCGAATACTGCTCCTCGTGATTGACCACAACGGTGTACTCGGCGGTGTCCGGTACATCCGCGGCTGCGAATTCACTGTCGGTCATTGCTCTCCTGTTCGATCTCATCGATGACCGCCGGGGCGGCTCTTCGCACGCTCCAGTTCGACGAGCGCCCGTACAAAGCTCCCGAGTTCGGAGTACTCGAAGACCAGACTGATCGGCACTTCTATATCGAAGTCGCGATCCAACCTGTTGATGACCTGAGTGGCGGCCAGCGAGTGACCGCCTAGATCGAAGAAATCGTCATCAGGCTCGACCACGTCACGGTTGAGCACCTCCCGCCAGATGTCGCCGATCGCCCACTCCAGCTCGCTCATGGCGCCCGAGGCCACACCTGGCGCGCCGCCCGGACCAGATCCACCTCCGGGGAGCGCCTGGGAGGCCGCGCGTGACTCTGGGTGCCCGGAATCCGTGAGTGAACAGATACGTCCCTCTGCGGACCACCGGCAGTAGCGCTGCGTGGAATAGACGGTCTCGCCGTCGATCAGGGAGAACAGCGCCCGGATCCCCGGGTCGTCGACTACTTCGAACGTATCCGGACAGGCATTCGGGCGGAGTGACCCGGCAACGAAGAGCCGCCCGGGCACGCCTGCGGGCACTAGATGGTTCCGGCTGTCGAGGATCAGCGCGCGCGACCCGCCGAGCTCCAGGCCCGGGCACCCGAGGACGTCGTCCAACCCGTCCGCGTCCGGGCACCACCGCCTCAGTATCAGCGACTGCTCCGGTTCTGTGAGCATCTCCAGCTCACCGATGCCACGGTCCGGGGTGGTGACGGAGCTCGCCAGCAGCCGCGTGTAATGGTCGTGCATCCGGCGGATCCCGTCGGCGTCGAACAGTTCCGGGGCATAGTCCCAGCACGCCGTCAGCCAGCCGCCGTTCTTCACCACGCCGAGGATCAGGTCGACAGGCGCGGGACCGAAATCGGACTCGATCGCCTCCATTTGCAGCTCGCCGCGCCGGACGACCTCACGGTCCACATCCGCGTACTGCATCATCACGTCGAAGAACGGCTGGCGGCCGAGGCCGCGTGCCGGCCGTAGCTCCTTCACCACCCAGTCGTAGGGCACCTCCTGGTGCTCGTGGGCGTCGAACCAGACCTCACGCACCCGCCGGAGCATCTCGCGGAAGGTGGGCGCACCGGAGGCGTCGAACCGGAGAGCCACGGTGTTGGTGAACAAGCCGACGAGAGGCTCGAACTCCTGCCGGGTCCGGTTGTCCACAAGGGTGCCCGTGACGAAATCCTCCTGGCCGGAGTACCGATGAAGGAGGATCGCGTACACCGTGAGCAGTCCCGTGAACAGAGAGGCCCCATGCCTCCTCGTCAACGCCTCCAGCTCGGCGACCGTCGAGTGGTGCAGGGAACCGATGAATGTGTTGCCGGTGCGACGTGCCGGGCGTCTCGACGCCGGTGACAGATCCAGCGATCGCGGGGGGTGGGTCAGTCGCCGGCGCCAAAAATCGAGCTGGCGCTCCCCCGTCTCACCGGACATCGACTCGCGCTGCCAAGCGGCGTAGTCGCCGTACTGGATAGGCAGCTCCGGCAGGACACCCGCGAGGCGCGACCGTTCCCCGCTTCCCTGTTCCTCCGCGGCGAGGTAGAGCGTAGTGAGCTCGTTGTGAAGCACGCGCAGGGACCAGGCATCGCAGACAAGATGGTCGAAGAAGAGCACGAGCACATGATCATCATCGGCCAGGGGAACCAGATGAGCCGAGAAGAGTGGCCCGTTCTCCTGGTCGAACGGACGCTGCAACATCCCGCGGATCCAACACCGCAACGCGTCGTCCGAGACGTCGTCGAGCTCGACATGGTGCAAGGGGACAGCCGGCGGCCGAGGATGGATGTACTGGACGAGGGTGCCGGACTCATGCCCGAAGGTGGTGCGAAGAATCTCGTGCCGGTTCACCAGCTCCGTGAGCGCGTCCGCGAGAGCGCGTACGGAGAAGCGTCCCCGGAACCGCAGTCCTGTCTGGAAGTTGTACACGCTTGACACGTTGCCTTCGAATTTCTGCAGGAACCATTGGCGTTCCTGCGTCAGCGAGGCGGGGACGACATCGACCTCGTACACCGAGGCTCTGCCGAGGGGGAAACTCATGCGCCCTCCGGAGTGAACGCCACTGGCAGGCTGCTGTAGCCGAAGAGGAAGTTGGAGTGGATCTGCTTGGCGGGCCCGCGAGACTCCATCTCGTCCACATGCCTACGCAGTGCGTCGAGCAGTGCCGCGAGCTGAATGCGGGCCAGTGACGCGCCCACGCAGTAGTGCGGCCCGTACCCGAATCCGACATGCGGGTTGGGCCGACGGGCGATGTCGAATCGGCCGGGCTCCGCGAAGACGTCCTCGTCCTGGTTGGCCGAGGTGTTCCAGATGGTGACGATGTCGCCCGCGCGCACCCGCTGGCCGCCTATCCAGGCGTCGGCCGTGGCAGTGCGGGCGAAATGCATTGCGGGAGTACTCCAGCGCACCACTTCCTCCACCGCTTCGTCGAGGTTCACGTCTCCGTTCTTCAGCGCACGCCACTCGTCGGGGTGCTGGATGAACGCCAGCACGCCGGTGGTGGAGGTCAGCCGGCTTGACTCGTCTCCACCGACGATGAAGCTGTAACAGTTGAGGACAATCTCGTCGTCGGACAGCGGACCGTCATCCGACACGGCGTTGATCATGTAGCTGATGGCGTCGCCCTCAGCGGGGGCGCGACGGCGTGATGCGACCAGGTCCGCGAGAAAGCCCAGAATCTCTCCCCTGGCCGCCAGGGTCTCAGCCTGACTGAACTTTCCGGTGTCGGAGCTGAGCACTCTCTTGCTCCAGTGCAGCAGCCGCTCGGTGTCTTCGGCAGCCGGCACACCGAGCAGATCGCAGACCGTTCCTATGGGAATGCTCTCGGCCACATCCTTGGCGAAATCGAACGAGCCCCGTTCGACCATCTCGCTGATCCGAGCCCCGGTACGCTTACGGATCCGTTCGGCCAAGGGTCCTAGGACACCGGGTTTGAACAGATCCCGGATCATGCCGCGCAGACTCCGATGGCGTCCGCCGTCGGCAACCGTGACCATGGCGTTGCCGGCGGAGTCGCCGCGACTTTGCAGCAGAGTGGTCAGCATGTTGCCCTTGGCGGAGCTGAAACTCGTCCCCGCCCGGTAGACCGACACGATGTCCGCGTATCGCGACAGCACCCAGAAGCCGGGACAGGTGTCGCTTGCGGGATGCCAGTACACCGGCCTGTCGGCCCGGAACCGCCGCCACATGTCGTGCAGGTCCACCCCGACGAAGCTGCTGGGATCAGTGAGGTCGACGTCGTCGAGGTGGTCCACGACCCTCAACGCGGGCGTCTGCGGGTGACCGCACGGCCGAGCCTCGATGCTCACGGTCCGACTCCTCGTGCCCAACTCGGATGCGATTGCGTGCAGGCCGATCCTCCAGGTCGGACGCACAGACGGCGCACAGTGAGGGCACACCTGCCACCGGTCGGACTGCACACGAGGGCCCATGCGGTTTCTGTGCGGCCCATGTGCGGAGCCCTGGGCATCCTTGCCTCGATGGATGGGAGGCGAGGATGCCCGGCATGTGGCTTGAGGCCGGCTATCGGCAGAGCAGTTTCGACGGGGCCGTCGCGGAGATCGGCTTCGCGTATGACAACGTGCCCTTCTATCGAGCGCACCTCGACGCCGCGGGACTACGGCCCGGCGACATCCTTGGCCCCGACGACCTTCGTCGCGTCCCGCTGACGGAGAAGGCCGACTACCGGCGGAACTTCCCTCGCGGCGTCCTCGCGCGCGGCAAAACCCTGAGGACGCCGCTCACGCTGAAGAGCCAGAGCTCGGGCACCGGCGGTGAACGTCTCACCACGATCACCCACACCTACGACCTGGCCGCGCGGATGCGCACCACGCTCAGCGTCAACAAGCCGCTCCTGGAGGCTCTGTCGGGGTGCAGGCAACAGCGTCCGGCACGGTACGCCGCGCCGAACTGCTCCGACGTCGAATGCGCCACCCCGTTCACGACGATGCACGACCGGCTGTTGCCGGATGGGACGCTCGTTCTCCCGGTGTCTCACGACCTGCTCGCGACCCCGGACCAGCTTGTTCGGCAGGCGATCGACGAACTGGACGAGTTCCAGCCGCAGTGGTTCTACGCGGACGCCACTCACCTGGCTTTCCTCGTCCGCCGGTTCCGCGAGCGGAAACTACCGCCGCCTCCGGTGTCGGCGATCGCGCTCACCTACACGATGGTCACCCATGTGGCACGCCGCCAGCTCCGTGATTTCTTCGGCACCGGCATACCTTCGGCCGAAATCGTATCCATGACAGAGATGGGGTGGGTGGCGATGGAATGCCATTTGGGCAACATGCATATCAACAACAAGAGCTTCCATACCGAGTTCATGGTGGGCTCTCGCCCCGCGCGCTTCGGAGAGCGGGGTGAGCTGGTGATCACGAGTATCGGCGACAGACTGTTGCCGCACCTGCGTTACCGGACCGGTGACATCTACCGGCTCGGCCGGGGGCCCTGTGACTGCGGAAGCAGCTTTCCCCTCGCAAGGCTTGAGGGTCGGCGCCAGAACATGATCCCGATTCCGGGAGGCGGCGAACAGGAGAGCGTGAGCGCGCGCCAGGTCAACGACTGCGTGGGCGACGCCCCCGGGATCGACGTGTACCGGTTGCACCAGGCCGTAGACGGCTCTCTGCTCTTCCAGTACATCCCCAGCGCTCATCGCAGGAGCATGGAGGACGAAGTGACCGAGCGGCTGCGAGGGCTGTTGGGCACCGGCTCGAGGCTCATGGTCGAAGCGGTCGCCTATATCCCGTCCGAACGCTCCGGCAAGTTCGCCTCGTGCACGTCCGACCTCTCCTCGATCGTCGTCAACCCGGAAAACGGCGGCGGCGTGGGCGCGTTCGGCATGAGGAGCAGCCGGTGAGGCCCACGGCGATCACGAACGGCTCGGGCGTCCCGCCTGATCTCGCGGCGCTGACCCGGCCAGACTTTCCGTTGCTGCAGACGACGGTCGACGGCCACCGGATCGTCTATCTCGACAATGCGGCGACGAGTCTCACCCCTCGCCAGGTCCTCGATGAGATGAATCGCTTCTACGCCGCAGTCGGCGCGAACGTCCACCGCGGAAAGCATGTCCTGTCCGAGCAGGCGTCGGACGACTTCGAGAACGTGCGTACGCGAGTGGCGCAGTTCACCGGTTTCCGGGGAGACGAGGTCGTGTTCACCGCCAACACCACCGCCTCGATCAACGCCGTCGCCTCCGGGATGCCGCTGACTTCGGACGACCTCGTACTCGTGCCGTTCGACGGGCATCATTCGGCGATGCTGCCCTTTCGGCGCGCGGCCGAGGTGAGGTACATCCCGGTCGACGGCTCCGGCTTCGTCGACCTCGATCGGTACAGTGACCTGCTGCGGCTGGGACCCACCGTTGTCGTTCTCAATCACTGTTCCAATGTCACCGGTGTGTACGCTCCCATAGCCCAAATGGCCGAGATGGCGAAGGAAGCGGGAGCGGTCACGCTGCTCGACGCCGCCCAAAGCGCGGGCCACCGCCGAATACGGGACGACAACCTGGATTTCCTGGCGTTTTCCGCGCACAAAATGCTTGGGCCTACCGGAGTGGGGATCCTGTGTGGGCGCAGAGCGCAACTCGCCCGCCTCCGACCCCCGGCGCTCGGAGGCGGCGTCGTCGACTGGGTCGACAGTCAACGCTACGAACTGCGCAAACTGCCTCATTCGCTGGAAGCCGGCACACCCAACATAGCGGGTGTGTACGGTCTCGGCGCCGCCCTGGACTACCTGGACCGAATCGGATTCACCGACCTCGCAGACCACGACCGCGCCCTCGGCGACGCACTCGCCGCCGAGGCGCGCGATCGAGAGGACCTCCGTGTGCTCGGTCCGGTCGGGTCGGCCGACCGCGGAGCCATTCTCAGCTTCACGATTCGCCGTATCCACAATCTCAAGGAAATCGCCAAGATCCTCAGTGACGCGTACGGCGTGATGTGCCGGAGCGGTCACATGTGCGCACAGCCCTTCGTCGATGGATTCACCGACGACGAGGTGCTGCGGGTGTCGGGATACCTGTACAACGACCGCGAAGACGTCGCCGCCCTGTTCTCCGCCCTTGACGCCGTGATCGATTCGGTCCGCTAGGCGAGGACCGGCGACGCCACCATGCAGACCAGTGGGGAGAGCCCGTCTATGGACGAACCCGGTACCGTCGGGTCGGTCATCGACCTGCTAGAGGAGAGCGTACGCAGGAACCGGGACAAGCCAGCAGTCTTGTCGCGTCACGGGACGCTCCGCTACGGCCAGTTGTTCGAGCGCGCCGAAATCGCCGTCGGCCGCCTTCGCTCGCTTGGGGCGGGCCGGGGAAGGACTGTCGCGGTACTCGCGGCTCCCTCGGTCGAGGGCATCCTCGGCCTTGTGGCGGCTGTGCTTACGGGCTCCGCCTATCTGCCGCTGTGCCCGTCCCTGCCGATACGGCGGATCGAGGCCATGCTCGCCGATTCCGAAGCCTCAGTCCTGCTGCACTCCGGTCACGCTCCCCCTCTCTTCACCGCCGACGTACCGCGTCTGGTCACGATCCCGATCCATGTGGCCACCGCGCCCCCGCCTGCCGGGGCGTCCTCAGAGGGCATGCCCGTCAAGAGTCATCCCGAGGATCCGGTGTCCGTGATATACACCTCTGGCTCGACAGGCGATCCGAAGGGCGTCGTGGTGCCTCATCGGGCGTTGGCGAACCGAATCACCTGGGGACAGCAGACCTACCCTTTGCGGCCCGGCGACCGAGTGCTCCAGCACACTCGTTATATCTACGACTTCTCCGCCTGGGAGGTCTTCGCGGCGCTCGCCTACGGAGCGACTCTCGTCACCGGAGAGTTCCGCAACTACCCTGACTTCACCGAGTTGTCTTCGCTCATCGAGGACTTCACGGTGACGACGGCGCACTTCGTGCCCACGCTGCTGTCGGCGTTCGTCAACAGCGCGTCCTTCGGCCGATGCACCTCGCTGAGCACGATTTTCTGTGGCGGCGAAAGCCTGCCGAAGAGCCTCGCCGAAGAAGTCCGGCGACGTACGGGCGCCGTCATCTACAACCAGTACGGGCCGACCGAGACGTGCATCGACTCCACCTTCCACCTCTACTCGCCGGAGCCGGCAGGCACCGGCGTGGCGACCGAGGGCGTCGTTCCCATCGGCCGGGCCGTCGCTCGTACCCGGCTGCACCTACTTGACGGGAATCTCTGCCCTGTACCGGACGGTGTGCTCGGCGAACTGCACATCGCCGGCGCCGGCCTTGCGCACGGATACCTCGGCCGTCCGGGTCTGACCGCTGATCGCTTCATCCCCGACCCTTTCGGTGATCCGGGCACACGGATGTACCGGACAGGGGACCTTGTGCAGCGCGACGGCTCCGGCTCGCTCGTCTTCCGGGGACGCGCCGACCTGCAGATCAACCTGCGCGGCGTACGCGTGGAACTGGAGGAGGTCGAGGCCGTGCTGGCGGCCTGCCCGGGCATCGCCGCCGCGGTTGCCCTTCCACCCGCCGACGAGCACGGCGGACTGCGAGCTGTCGTCCTCCCCGTCACCGGCGTTGTCCCCGATCCTCTCAAGGTACGCGAGTTCGCCAGAGACCGCCTTCCAGCCGCCTTCGTCCCCAATCAGATATCCGTGGTCGCACGGCTGCCCCGGCTGGTGACCGGCAAAATCGACCGAGCGGGCGTACGTGAGCTGGCCGACCAGGCAAGACAGCCGTCGACGGCACCGGACAGAGACGACGAGAGTGGACGGACGCACGATCTGGCCCTTGTCACCCGGATGTGGCAGGAGCTGCTGGGAGTCTCCCGGATCGGCGCGGACGACGACTTCTTCGAACTAGGCGGGCACTCCCTGCTCGCAGTCGAACTCGTCAGCAGGGCAAACGAGACGCTGGGAGCCGACATCCCCTTGGCCGACTTCTTCGAGGAGCCCACCGTCGTCAATTTCGCGAGGCTGCTCGCCGCGGGAAGGAGTGAGCTCGCATGAGCGAGGGGCAGACCACAGCCACCCTGATCGCATTTCCGGCCGCCGGCGGCGGAGCCTGGATGTTCGCCCGGCTGCGCCGGGCGTTGCCGTCCCATGTCGAGCTTGTCGTTCCCGACCTTCCCGGCAGGGGCAGGCGCGCCGGGCCGGGACAAGCCGAGAGTTTCGCGGAGCTGGTCGGACAGTTGTGCGACGAGCTCGGTGAGCGCGTCGTCCGCCATCCCTACGTGGTGTTCGGATCGTGTTTCGGCAGTCTCCTCAGCTTCGAGCTGCTCCGCGAGATCCGCAGACGTCGGTTACCGCTGCCCCGGGCATTCATGGTCTCCGCGCGAGAACCGCCCGACACCGCTCCGAGCTACTCGAGGTACCTGTCCCGTGAAGACGGGGAGCTCCGCGACTACCTGCAACGCAACCATCCCGTCGACCGATCCGACAAGCCCGCGGCACAGCTCCAGGACCTGCTTATCGGCTACCTGCGCAGAGACGTCGCGATCGCCGCACCGTACCAGTACACGGCGGAGGAGCCTTTGCCTGTACCGATCTTCGCCTATCACGGCACCGACGACCCCGAAGTGCCCCCGGACGGGCTGGAGGAGTGGCGTACTCACACCACACAGGAATTCACCCTGCGACTGGTCCCGGGGGAGCGAGACTTCTACCTCTCCGATACCCGTCAGCTTCTCGCCGATCTGACCGAGGTGCTGTCGTGACGCCCCCGGATCGGTCTCTGCCGTTGTCGTCGGCGCAGGAGCGATTGTGGTTCTTCGACCGGATGCACCCGGGCAGTGTGGTCTACAACGTGCCGATCGTGTTCTGGCTGCGCGGAACCCTGGACACGACCGCGCTACAAGCCGCCCTGGACGAGGTGGTCGCCCGCCACGAAATCCTCCGCACCCGATTCACCACCGTCGAAGGCCGCCCAGTACAGACCATCGATCCCCATCCGAACCTGTCCTGGACCACGCACGACCTCACCACCACCCCCACCCCCACACACGACCCCACACACGACCCCCGCCAAACAGCACTCGCCCACGCCCACGACCTCGCCCGCATCCCCTTCGACCTGTCCACCGGGCCCCTCCTCCGCCCCTGCCTCCTACGCACCGGCCCCCACGAACACCTGATCGCCATCACCGTCCACCACATCGTCTTCGACGCCTGGTCGCTGGAAATCTTCACCCGCGAACTCGCACACGCCTACACCACCCACACCACCACCCCCGGCCGGCGCCCGACCCCCCTCCCCCCACTCCCCCTCCAATACGCCGACTACGCCGCCTGGCAACGCCAACAACTCACCGGCGGCCACCTCGACGACCACCTCGCCTACTGGCGCACCCACCTCACCGACGCACCACTCGCCCTCAACCTCCCCACCGACCACCCCCGCCCCCGCACCCGCACCCGAACCCACACCGGCGGCTACCAAACCATCACCCTCCCCCGCCACCTCACCACCGCACTACGCACCCTCTGCACCGACAACGGCGTCACCCCCTTCATGGCCACACTCGCCGTCTACGCCGCACTCCTCTCCCGCTACACCGGCCAAACCGACATCCTCATCGGCACCCCCATCGCCAACCGCCCCCACCCACACCTGCAACCCCTCATCGGATTCTTCGTCAACACACTGCCCATCCGCATCGACCTCACCGACGACCCCACCACCACCGAACTCCTCCAACACATCCGAACCACCACCATCAACGCCTACGCCCACCAAGACCTCCCCTTCGAACAACTCGTCCGCGACCTACGCCCCAAACGCGACCCCACCCGCCCCCCACTGACCGAGGTCCTCTTCTCGCTCTACCACGGCTCGGCGGATGCCGACACGTTCGCCGGGCTCGCTGTCGAACAGGTCGCGATGCATCCGGGCGCCGCGGAATTCGATCTCTCACTGATCCTCAGACAGTCGGGAGACGATGTGATAGGCCAGTTGGAATATCGCGCGGACCTCTTCGAGACGCAGACGGCACGGCGCATGCTGGCGCACTACGTCACTCTCGCCGAGTCAATGGCCGCCACCCCGCACGCCCGGCTCTCCCAGATGCGCCTGCTGACGGAGCGGGAACGGTATCAGCTCGTCACCGAGTGGAATCCGCCCTCTCCGGCGAGGCCCGCCGCCCTTGCCGACGCGTGCCTGCACGAACTGGTCGAGGCACAGGCCGATCTCACCCCCGAGTCGGTCGCGGTGTCCTTCGGCCGGAACTCCTTGACCTACCGTCAGCTCGACGACCACGCGAACCGGCTCGCATGGTGGCTGCGGGAGCAAGGCGTCGCACCAGGGGTACCGGTCGGAGTATGCCTCGAGCGATCCGTAGAGTTGTCGGCCGCGGTGATCGCCGTCCTCAAGGCCGGTGGCGCGTACGTGCCGATGGACCCCTCCCATCCACCCGAGCGCAACCGGGCGATCGCCGAGAACGCCGGCATTCAAGTGGTTCTCACTCAAGACCACCTCGCTGGAACGTTCACCGACTGCTCCCGGGTGTTCCGCACGGACCGGGACTGGCTCCAGCTCAGTCAGGACAGCCGGTTCCCCACACGCCGGCCGGAAAGGCTCAGCGCTCCCGATGACCTCGCCTACATCATCTACACATCCGGGTCCACGGGCGCGCCGAAGGGCGTGATGGTGCGGCATCGATCTGTCGTCAATCTGGTTCACGCGCTGATGACGGACCTCGGGATCACCTCAAAGGATCGGGTGCTCGCCGTCACCACCGTCTCGTTCGACGTCGCCGGGGCTGACTATTTCGTCCCGCTGTCCGCAGGCGCATCGGTGGTCATAGCAGCACGTGAGACGATCATCGACGGTACCGCCCTGGCAGCGCTGTTGCGCTCTTCCGATGTGACGATGATGCAGGCGACACCATCGCTTTGCCGGATGCTGCTCGACAGCGGCTGGCCGGGGGACCCGGCACTGCAACTGGTCTGCGGCGGCGAGGCGCTGTCGGCGGAGCTGGCCGATCGGCTGGTCATCCGGGCCGGTCGGCTCTGGAACGGCTACGGGCCGACCGAGAGCACGGTGTATTCGCTGACCGCCCTGGTCCAGCCGGGAGACACGGCCCCGGTGCCGATCGGCAGGCCGATCGCGAACACCAGGGTGTACGTGGTGGATCAGAGGCTGGACGTCGTGCCGGTCGGCGTACCCGGCGAACTGCTCATCGGCGGAGACGGCGTAGCGCTGGGGTATCTCGGGCTGCCGGGCCTCACCGCGGAACGGTTCATTCCCGATCCCTTCAGCGGCCGGCCCGGTGACCGGCTGTACCGCACGGGCGATGTCGTTCGCTACCGTCCCGACGGCGTGATCGACTTCCTCGGCCGGATCGACCACCAGGTGAAGATCCGCGGTTTCCGGATAGAGCCGGGCGAGATCGAATCCGCGCTCGCCAAGCAGCCGGGCGTCAAGGAGTGCGTGGTCGTGCTCGACGCGAGCAGCACCGGCGACGCGCGGCTCGTCGCCTACCTGACCGGGAACGGCGGACCGGACTCGAGCTTGAGGCTCCGCACGGCGCTGCGCGATCGGCTACCTGACTACATGGTGCCCGCGGCGTTCGTGTGGCTCGATGTCCTGCCTCTGAACGGGAACGGGAAAATCGACCGATCCGCGCTGCGACCTCCTGAGCACGACCGAAGCGCGCTCAACAATCCGTTCACACCTCCGCGAGACCCGTTCGAGCAGTTGCTCACCGAGTTGTACGGCGACATCCTCAGCCTGCCCCCGGCCGATGTCGGAATCCACGACGACTTCTTCACGCTCGGCGGCCACTCGCTTCTCGCGACTCGGCTTGCGTCGAGAGCTTCGTCCGTGCTGTCCGTCGATCTGACGCCCGCCGACATATTCGAGCGACCGACCGTGGCGGAGTTGGCGGAATTGGCCCGGAACGGACGGAACCGTCCACTACCCGCGGCGATCCATCCCGTGCCTCGGAATCGGTCTCTGCCGTTGTCGTCGGCGCAGGAGCGATTGTGGTTCTTCGACCGGATGCACCCGGGCAGTGTGGTCTACAACGTGCCGATCGTGTTCTGGCTGCGCGGAACCCTGGACACGACCGCGCTACAAGCCGCCCTGGACGAGGTGGTCGCCCGCCACGAAATCCTCCGCACCCGATTCACCACCGTCGAAGGCCGCCCAGTACAGACCATCGATCCCCATCCGAACCTGTCCTGGACCACGCACGACCTCACCACCACCCCCACCCCCACACACGACCCCACACACGACCCCCGCCAAACAGCACTCGACCACGCCCACGACCTCGCCCGCATCCCCTTCGACCTGTCCACCGGGCCCCTCCTCCGCCCCTGCCTCCTACGCACCGGCCCCCACGAACACCTGATCGCCATCACCGTCCACCACATCGTCTTCGACGCCTGGTCGCTGGAAATCTTCACCCGCGAACTCGCACACGCCTACACCACCCACACCACCACCCCCGGCCGGCGCCCGACCCCCCTCCCCCCACTCCCCCTCCAATACGCCGACTACGCCGCCTGGCAACGCCAACAACTCACCGGCGGCCACCTCGACGACCACCTCGCCTACTGGCGCACCCACCTCACCGACGCACCACTCGCCCTCAACCTCCCCACCGACCACCCCCGCCCCCGCACCCGCACCCGAACCCACACCGGCGGCTACCAAACCATCACCCTCCCCCGCCACCACACCACCGCACTACGCACCCTCTGCACCGACAACGGCGTCACCCCCTTCATGGCCACACTCGCCGTCTACGCCGCACTCCTCTCCCGCTACACCGGCCAAACCGACATCCTCATCGGCACCCCCATCGCCAACCGCCCCCACCCACACCTGCAACCCCTCATCGGATTCTTCGTCAACACACTGCCCATCCGCATCGACCTCACCGACGACCCCACCACCACCGAACTCCTCCAACACATCCGAACCACCACCATCAACGCCTACGCCCACCAAGACCTCCCCTTCGAACAACTCGTCCGCGACCTACGCCCCAAACGCGACCCCACCCGCCCCCCACTGGTTCAGGCGATGTTCGCGTTCGCGCACAGGCGCGGTCACGCGCTCGAGTTCCCCGTGCTCGTGGCCGAGCCGGTCGACCTCCCGCCTCGTCTCAGCCGGTTCGACCTGTCGCTGATGCTGGAGGAAGAGGGCAACCAGATCAGCGGAGGACTCCTCTACGACAGCAGCCTGTTCGAGGGCGTCACCATCCAGAGGGCATCGGACGATTACGTGGCGCTGGCAACCCTCATGGCGCGTAGACCGGATAGGCGTCTGTCCGAAGTGTTCCCGGACCTTGCCTCTGCGGAAGAAGGCTCCATCACATGATCGAGGAAACCGGAATCAACGCGGCTTCTGGCTTCGACGAGGAAGCCGACCTGTACGACATGATGCGATCACCGCAGAGCAAGATCGATGTCCCGTTCTTCCAGCAAGCCGTCAAACAGACAGGTGGCCCCGTTCTCGAACTCGCTTGTGGGACGGGACGAATATTGCTGCCGTGCGCCATGATCGCCAAGGAAGCGGTGGGCGTCGATTTGGCACCGAAAATGCTCGCCATCGCCCGCCGCCGAGCCGCTACGCATGGTTTCACGCCGGCGGCCGTCCAACTGGTCGAGGGCGACATCCGCAACGTGCGGCTCAACCGCGTCTTTCCACTGGTGCTCATGGGAGGTCAGCCGTTGTGCTTCCTGCCCACTGAGGACGACGTCCGGGACACGCTCGTCACCGTACGCGCGCACCTCGCCCCGGACGGCCGGTGGGTGGCCGCGGTGCCGGTCCCGCGATGGGACGAGCTGATCCTGCGGAGCTCCCGCCCCCCGGCCATCGCTGAGGGGCGCCATCCCCGCACCGGTCAACGGCTTGCGATCCATGACGAGACCGTCTGCGACGAGATCAGGCGCCTTGTCGTGCGCACCCGCATCATCGAGACACTCGACGACGAAGGCAAGGTGGTGCGCGTGCAGCGCATCACGCAACATCTCTACTTCCGAGACCCCTCCCGCCTGCGAGAGATGATCACCGATTCCGGGTTCCGCATCCTCGAGTTGTACGGAGGGTACGCGAGGAACCCGTTCACGGATCGGTCACCAGTGATGATCTGGATGGCCGGGCTAGCCCCGTGATCAGCACCGACCGGTCCCGGTTGCTGGTCGACGCCACGACCACGTCGCACCCAGAGCGCCCAGACCGGCGTCAACCGCTTCTCGGGTCACCGATCCTCCGCTCAGCGTCCTGAGGGGAGCCTATTCATGGAGGAATGATGGTTGAACCAACCACGACAGAAGCGAATCCCGGCCTCATGGAACGCTTTCAGGTTCCCGGTTCCTGGGAGTTCACTCCCGAGGTCGCCGAGGAATTCGATGACCATGTCCATGCCAGCGTGCCGTTCTACGATGACATCCAGCAACTCGTCTCCGGCCTTTCCGACTGGCTCGCGCCGCGGGGCTCAGTCATCGCCGATCTGGGCGCTTCCACCGGCACCACGGCCGAGCTGATCGCCAGTCGGCATCCGGAAAGAAAACTCACGTTCCATCTGTACGACTCCCAGACGAACATGCTCAACATCGCCCAGCGCAAGCTCAAGGGCGTCGACGCGATCATCCACTGTCACGCTACATCCATCGAGAACGGTCTGGCTCACAACGGTGCCAGCATGACGCTCGCGTTGTTCACCCTTCAATTCCTCGACCCCGTTGACCGGGCGACGGTCCTGCGCAGCGCCCGGGGCCGATCGCGGCCGCACGGCGCTCTCATCGTCGCCGAGAAACTCCGCCTGCTCGATCCCCGCTGGCAGGAGATAGCGATCAGCAGCTCACACGACTACAAATACGCACACGGACAGAACGCCGATGCCGTGCACGCGAAGGAACGCTCTCTGCGTGGCGTCCTCAATCCGCTCTCCGACCTCGAACAGCGACGTCTGCTCAATGACTGCGGCTGGCGCGGCGTGGAGACCTTGTTCCGCTGGCACCAGTGGGTGGTCTACGCGGCCTTCGCCAGCGACATCAGTGAGGGAAGGCCGCTTGGCGACCACAGTGAGACGCGGCGCTGCTGTGTTGACCGCTGACCGGTCCGCCGGTCGAGATGACGGAGCCCCGCCTCCCGGCCACACCCGTCGAATGGAGACCGCGTGACAGGACATGAGATGTCTGCCCGTCCCGGCCCGGGCGGACCTCCTCACCAGTTGGAGCACGCGTATCCGGAGAACGACGGGATTGCACAGCAACTACTCGCCAAGGGGCGGGCGCGATGGACCGGGAAGACAGCGCTCCCCGGCGCCAGTGAGGAGCCCGTGGCTTCCGCTGACCGCAGCGAAACCGATCCGCACGGAGGTCTCGGTGAGGTCGGCGTCGGCCTAGTCTCCTTCGGCCAGGAGCGCATGTGGCTCACTGACCAACTTTCCCCCGGAAACAATGTGAGCAACTGCGCGTTCGCGGTACGTCTGCGTGGCGCCCTGGACCGCTCGGCTCTCGCGCACAGCATTCGAGCATTACAGCTTCGGCACGAGATCCTCAGAACGGTTTATCTCCCACATCCTGAGGGACTCCGTCAGCGAGTCCTTCCGGAGCCGGCACCACTTGACGTCCAGGACCTGACCGGTGAGCAGAATTCCCATACCCTCGCCCGCGATCGAGCGATTACTTTGGCGAATCGCCCCTATGCACTCGAACGGGAATTACCCGTCCGGTGGACGCTGTTCATGCTCCGCCCCGACGACCATCTGCTTCTCATGTGCTTTCACCACATCTGCACCGATGGCTGGTCGGAGTCGATAATAAACCGAGAGCTCAGCGCCCTTTACGCCGCCTTCAAAGAGCAACGAACATGTCCGCTTCCGATGCCGACCACGCAGTACAGGGAGTTTGCGGCCTGGCAGCGGCAGCAGTTCGCCGCACCACACACCGCGAAGAGCCTCCAGTTCTGGTGCGAGAGGCTTCTGGACGCGCCGGACAACTTGTTGCTGCCCTTTGACCGCGCCGCCACGGCACGCACGGGGTTCATCGGTGCGACCAGCGAGCATCGGCTGGGTAGCGAACTGGCCGAGCGCGTCCGTCGCTTCTCGAGGCAGGAACGGGCCACCGGGTTCATGGTTCTGCTATCGGCGTTCGCCGTTCTGCTGTTCCATGAGTCGGGGCAGGAGGAGATGGTCATCGGTGCGCCCACGGCGGGGCGGGGACGCCCGGAGTTCGAGGAGATCGTGGGCTATTTCGTCAACACTTTGGCGTTCCGGCTCGACCTGTCCGGCAATCCGTCCTTTCGTTCGCTCCTTCGACGTGTCCGCGAAAGCGTCCTGGAAGCGATGCCACACCAGCACGTTCCATTCGACAAGGTAGTTCAGGAGGTACGACCGACGCCTTCCCCCGGACGGCCGCGGCTCGTTCAGGCCATGTTTCACCTTCACAACACGCCGGCCGAACCGCTGCGCCTTCTTGATCTGCGCATCGAGTCCGAGCAGTTGTTTCCACAGGCCGCGGCCCTCGACCTGATCGTCGCTCTCGATCCGCAGGATCCCGGCCTGCGGGGAGTGTGGTCGTATCGGGCCGAACTGTTCGAAGCGGCCACTGTGTGCCGACTACAGCGAAAGTACGCATGGATGCTCGATCTTCTGATCGACGCGCCAGACCTGGCACTCGCCAAGTTTGTGGCACTCTCGAACGCCCCGGCAGACTCTCCGCCGAGAAGCTGACAGGCCGGAGCGGTCACAGCAACACAGCGTTACCCCAGGATGAAAATGGCTCAGTGGTCAGGGTCCAGGCCAACGCCCGGCAAAGCCCCAACCTCTCCCACGTTAGTCCCAGGCACGCGTCCGCCCATGACTTTGGTGGCGCCCTTGACCACCCCCGCCCCCGCTCTCGCCCCGCGACCACGCCCCAGCTCCCCGACACAGTGCACGAAACGACATCAAGTGTGCAGGAAAAGACAAGACACTCATGTCCGTTCGCTTGCATGCTGGTTCCAGCGGATCCCGGCAAGCGGTCGAAGCGTAGCGTTACGCAGGATGAAAAAGGCTCAATGTTAGATATTAGCGTAAATGTTCGAGTAAGGCCTTGTTTGGACGCACCGTAACTGACATCATCGAAACCGATGGAGTTCTCACAATATAACCATAAATCTCGCGATGACAGGAACGAGGCAAGCGGATCTGCAGATGCAGAAGGACCCTCCATGTTGACCGATAGTGATGCTCCCGATCCCCGACAGTCATCCAGTCAGGAAGAATTCGTCACCCAACTGCGTAGGTTGAAGGCGTGGTCTGGTCTTAGCTACCGGAAACTCGAGCAAAGGGCCGCCGCAGCCGGCGATCAACTGCCGAAGAGCACACTTGTGACCGTCCTCAGCAGAAACACGCTACCTCGCGAGGAAGTAATCGTCGCCTTCGTCCGCGCCTGCGGGTTCCCACAGGAGACCGTCGCTCAATGGACTGCGGTCCGACGGCGCCTCGCGATGGCGGCGGTACCTCCTGCCGGCGGGGCGGCATCGAATTAGTGCATTGCGGCACCACTATCGGCTCGGCGATACAGGCGACGCGCAGAATGTGAGTGGGTGAAAGTGAACCAGATCGGAAGATGAGCCACGCTGAACGGCATCAGGTCTTTCACCCGGATACGAGCGAAGCGATCGCGTCCCCGGCGTGGATGGAACTGGGTAGAGCAGGCTGAGTCGCATAGCCACCGCCAACCGACGCGCCGCTGATCAGGGGAACTTCCCCGGTCAGCTTCGATCGCGAGCTAGCCCTACGCGGCCCTCATCGGTCGGCTCCCAGTGGACACGGCTCTCGCTTGGCACCCGTGGACTTTGCGGAACTGCCGCTGATGCTGAACGGACAAGGCGATGTTCCGGTGGCGTCGATGGGATCCGCGGACGCCGAACGCCCAATCGCCGCGTGCTGTGCTGCGCACCGTACGCGCCGGAGGGTCGGCGCGACGACGTTAGGCTCGTGAAACAGGCCTCAGCCGCCCTGGCAGACGGAGCAGGGGGTGAGGCCGGACAACTCGGCGTCAGCCCGCGTCATGGTCTCCACACCGCTGTCGTCCATCCCGCTGACCAGGGGACATTCGGCGCTGTGGAAGCGCCGCGTGCCGACCATCACCCGCACCCGAGCGTCCCCGGCCTCGTCCCCGTCCGGGCCCCCGGCCGCAGACTGCTCGGCCGGGCGACCGGCGCCGTCGGCGTCGTCGTCGGCACTGTCAGCGCTGCCGGTGCTGTCGGCTCGCTCACCTGCCGCGCCCTTTTTTGCCGCGCCACCGCTCTTGCCCGCACCGGCACGTGTATCACCGGTGCCCGTGTCGCCGCCGGCCGCTGCCGAGGTGGCACCCGCGTCGCTGTCGGGCGCGGCGTCGGCCGGATTCGAGGTGGTGGGACCGGCGGAGGCCTCGAACCCGGCGCGCCCGGATTCGGTGGTCTCCGCCGGCGCCACCGGCTTCTTGCCCGGTGCCTTGGTCGCGCCCGGCTTGACTGCCTTGGCCGCGCCCGGCTGGGCGGAAGGGGAGGAGGTGCTCCCCCCCGGGTCCTCGCCTCCGGCGGCACCGGCCGGGGCCGGGTCCCAGGGCCGGACCCTGCCTGGCCTGAACCAGTCGTGTTCCGCCGTGTCGGTGATCGACTCGTCCGTCTCGTCGTCGGCCCGGCCGGGTTCGTCCCCGGTGCCGGACGGCGACCAGGACCGTGCGGACCAGGACGACACCGAAGACGCCGACGACCCAGACGACGACCCGGGCACTCCGGACGACCCGGACGTGGACGATCCCGGCGACGGGGTACCGGAGGCCGGGCTCCCGGAGGCCGGGCTCGCGGCGCCGGACGGCTTCGTCACGCTCCGGCCGAACCAGTCCACCGGCGTGTGGCCGTCGCCCTCGTCCTCGGTCACGCCTGACGACGTCTCACGCTTCCCTTCGCGCTTATCGTCCCGCTCCTCCGGCCCTGCCGTCGAACCGGACGCGGACGACCCGGACGCGGGCGATGAGCTGGTCGAAGAACCGATGCCAGACGAGGCGGAACCGGACTTCCCAGTCCCGGAAGACCCGGTGCCGGAAGACCCGGTGCCGGAAGACCCGGTGCCGGAAGACCCGGTGCCGGAAGACACAGCCCCAGAGGACGCGCTGCCGGATGCCGTGATGCCGGAGGAGACGGCGCTGGATGTCGCAGCCTGGGAAGCCGTGGTGCCGGACGAGCGGGCGGGCCCGGACGGGCGTGATCCCTGCACGCCGGTCTCGGGGAGCCCGGAAACGGGCGGCTTGGGGTCGGCTGCTGCGGAACGGGGAGACTCCGGCTCGGTGGCGGCGGAGGCCCCTGCGGGGCGGCGGGTCGGCTGGGGTCCGGCTTCGCCGCGCGGAACGCCGACGCTGATCGTGGCGTCGCCGACGGCGCTGTCACCGGCGGTGTCGCTGCTGGGGGCGTCGGCGCGGAGAGTGGTGTCACCGGCCGCGCTACCACCGGCCGTCGCACCACGGAGGGCTTCGGCGCGGAGAGTCGTGTCATCGGCCGCGCTGTCACCGACTGTCGCACCGCGCGGGGCGTCGGCGCGGAGCGTCGCGTCACCGGCCGCGCTGTCACCGGGGGGTGTCTCACCCCGGGCCGCGCTCTCGCCGGCGGCTTCGCCCGAGGCTGCGTCACCGGGGCCTGTGTCGCCGGGAGCCGTGTCGCCGCCGGTGGCGCTGTCGCCGGGTACGGGCTCCTCCGGCTCCGCCGGACGGGCGAAGGTCTCGGGGAGGCAGGTGGTGCAGGGGGTGAAGCCCTCCTCGCGGGCCTCCTCGTAGGTAAGCTCCTCGGTCTCGCGCCCCACGAGCTGGCGGCAGGTGGCCAGGTGGAAGCGTCTGCGTCCGGGGATCACCAGGACGATCGCGTCCGGGGCGAGGCCGCGGCCCGCGGTGGCCGGCGTCCGGGAGACCGGCGCCGTCCGCTGGGAGGGCTGCGGCGGGAAGGGCTGCGCGGGGAAGGCCTGGGAGGGGAAGGGCTGTGCGGGAAAAGACTGGGGCGGCACAGCCCCGTGATGCGTGACCGGCGGTGCCGCCACCATGGGCGTCGCCACCGGGTGCGCCGGTGCCCCTGCGAGGGTTCCGCCGTACGCCCCGCTCATCGCGCCGACGGGCGCGAGCTGGGGCGTGGTCGAACCCTGGGGGGTGGGAGCGGTCCCCTCGGCGGCACGCCCGCCGGACGGGAACAGCTCGTGGCGCCTCAGCAGTGCCCCGATCAGCAGACAGACCGCCGACAGGACGCTGACGACGATCGACCACATCACTAGGGAGGGCGTCCCTAGCACGACGCCCGCGATGAGCAGGACGATGGCGGCGAGGACCAGTGCGGCACTGATGAGGATCACGGGGGTTCTCCGAGCTACCGGGTCCGTGTGAGGACCCGCCACTGCTTACCGGCGGTCGTTGTGGGGGCCGTCGGGACCGGGGAAGGCGCCGGAGTGCTGGGGAGGCTCCTGGGCGAAGGGGTTGGGCGCGCCTGTCACCTGCTGCGGACCCGGCGCGGCGGCGTGGGCCATGGCCGGACCGCCACCGAGGATCGGGAAGGGCCCGCTGCCCTCGGCGGAGACGTTCAGCTTGTTGAGCTGGTCCTCCAGGAACAGCTTCAGGCGGCTGCGGTACTCGCGTTCGATGATCCGCAGGTCCTCCACCTTGCGCTCGATCTCGTCGCGGGTCTGCACCAGCGTGCCCATGGCCTGGCGGTGCCGCTCCTGGGCGTCGCGCTCCAGCGTCTCGGCCCGGGCGCGGGCGTCGCCGATGATCTGCTCGGCCTGACGGCGGGCCTTGCCGAGGATGTCGTCGGCCTCACGCCGCGCGCGGGTCACCGTCTCGTCCGCCTCGCGGCGGGCGTCGGCGATCGCCTGGTCGGCCGTCTGCTGCGCGAGGGCGAGCACGCGGGCCGCGGTGTCCATGTTGTCCTCGGCGGGCGGCAGGCCCATACCGACGGGCACCGGCTCGGGGCGCGCCGGCTCCGGAGGCTTGATCGGCTCCGGCTGGGGGGCCATCATCTCGGGCTTGGGCTCGGCCACCGGAGCGGACGCCATCTGCATGGAGCCCGGCATGCCCATGCCGCCGGGGACCTTGCCCCTGAGGCACTCGGCCAGCTTCGCGCGGAGTTCCTCGTTCTCCTGGATGAGACGGTCAAGCTCGGCCTCGACCTCGTCGAGGAACGCGTCGACCTCCTCCTCGTCGTACCCCGGCCTCAGCCGGGTGGTACTGAACTGCTTGTTCCGCACATCAGCGGGCGTCAACGGCATTTGGGTCTCCTTGGCGCGCTTGGAGTCTGTCCGGTAGAGCGTTACCCGATCAACGTGGAAGCGCGTTCACGACTTGGATCAAGACCAAAACCACAATGAACAGCACTGTGAAGCTCAGGTCAAAGGCCACCGTACCCAACCTGAGGGGCGGAATGAAACGGCGGAGGAACTTGAGGGGTGGGTCGGTCGCCGTATAGGTGACCTCAGCCAGCACCAGGACGACCCCCGTGGGCCGCCAGGAGCGGGCGAACGCCTGCACCGTATCTATGATCATTCTGCCGATCAGCAGAACCAGGTAGAGGGTCAGGGCGATGACCAAGATCTCGCTAATGATCCCCACGGTCGAGCCCCGCCTCCCCTCGGTTCCGCCGCCTCCGGGCCACAGGGGCACCGCTAAGCCGGTCACTGTTCATGTATGGAACTCTAGCTCTGGTTGAAGAAGCCGCGTTCCGCGATTCTGGCCTTGTCCTCGGCGGTCACCTCAACGTTGGCGGGGGACAACAGGAACACCTTGTTGGTAACACGTTCGATGCTGCCGTGTAGGCCAAAGACGAGACCTGCCGCGAAATCGACAAGGCGCTTGGCGTCGCTGTCGACCATCTCTGTCAGATTCATGATGACCGGCGTGCCCTCGCGGAAGTGCTCGCCGATCGTGCGCGCCTCGTTGTACGTGCGCGGATGCAGGGTGGTGATCCGCGCCAGATCGGTCGTACGGCGCTCCAGCACGGTCGTGGGGGGACGCGGAGCCGGGACGGACGTCTCGGTGTCCTCGTCGCGCTCCGGAGCCCCGGCATGCGCACCGGAGGTCGCGGCGAAGCCGCGCCGCGACGACTCGTAGTCCTCGTCGCCGTAGTCCTCGTCGGTGCCGTACTCCGCCGTGTACCTGTCTTCGTAGCGGTCGTCCTCCACGAGACCGAGGTAGACCGCCATCTTGCGCATCGCGCCGGCCATCGCTCGTCGTCCTCCGCGTTTCTGGTGCCTACAAGGTCCCTGGGGAAGGCCAGGGCGGTAGCCGTACCCCCCTTGGAGCTCACCGCTGATCGACCTCTACCTGGAGCGCGGACACCATGGTCCACTTGGGGGACATTACCTGACGAAGGGCTTTCTGCGGCCGAGCAACGCCGTACCGACTCTCAGGTGTGTCGCGCCGTTCGCGATGGCTTGGGGGATGTCACCGCTCATTCCGGCCGATATCACATCCGCGCCGGGGTGTTCCTCGCGGAGGCGTCCGGCGACGGCCCGCAGCCGGGCGAACGCCGGTGCCGGGTCCTCCCCCAGCGGGGCGACAGCCATGACCCCCCGCAGCCGCAGCCCCTCGGTCTTCGCGACGAGCGCCCCGAGGGCGGGCACCTCCTCCGGCCGCGCGCCGCCCCGCCCGGCGCCCTCGTCGAGGGAGACCTGGATGAGGCAGTCCACCTCGCGCCCGGCCCGTACGGCCTCGCGGCCGAGCGCCTCCACCAGGCGGGGACGGTCGACCGAGTGGACCATGTGGGCGTACGCGACGACGGAGCGGACCTTGTTCGTCTGTAACTGGCCGATGAAGTGCCAGGTGAGATCGAGGTCGGCGCAGGCGGCGGCCTTGTCCGCCGCCTCCTGGTCGCGGTTCTCCCCCACGTGCGAGACGCCCAGCCCGGCGAGCAGGCGCACGTCGGAGGCCGGGTAGGTCTTGGTCACCGCGATGAGGGTGACCTCCGCCCGCGACCGGCCGACCGCCCGGCACGCCTCCTCGACGCGCCGCTCGACCTCCGCCAGGGCGGCGGCCAGCTCCTCGCGCCGGTCCGCCTGCCGGTCGTCCCCGTGATCGTCCCGGTGATCGGGGTGGTCGTCCCGCGGGTCACGCACGGGCCACGCCCGCGGGCGTCCGCCCCGCCGCACCCCTCGGCCCGGCCCCCGTCTTGGCCCCTACTGGGGCTCCGGCCTCGGCCACGCCGCGCCGGAAGATCACTTGAGGAAGTCCGGCACGTCGAGCTCCTCCTCCTGCTCCTCGAACACCACCGGACGCCGGGGACCCGGCTGGGAGGGGCGGGAGGTGATCGGGGCCGGCGGCTCGGGGGTGGGCCTCGGGATCGACACCGGGCCGGTGACCCCCTGGTCGCGCCCGCCGTCGGCGGCGTCCCTCGGGAACGGCGTGACCCCCTCGGCCTGCGGCGCGGCCTGCTGGGCGGGCTGGCCCACCGGCTGGGCCGGCTGCGGCACGGCGCTCGCCTGCGGCTGGGCCGTGGTGTGCACGGTGGCGGCCTGCGCCGTGGCCGGCTGCATGGTGGCGGGCGGCGGCGTGGGCGCCGGGGTGGCCGCGGACGGCGTCACAGCGCCGACCGGCCGTACGGAGGGCTGGGCCGGCTCCGGGCGCGGCTCCGGCCTGACCGGTGCCGGGGTCGCGGGGCGTGCGGCCTGGGCCGGCGCCGGGCGGGCCTGCTGCGGGCGCGCCAGCGGAGCGGCCACCGGCTTGACCGGGGCCGGCTCGTCGAACCCGGCCGCGATGACCGTCACCCGCACCTCGTCGCCGAGCGCGTCGTCGATGACCGTGCCGAAGATGATGTTGGCGTCGACCGCGGCGGCGTTGCTGACGAGCTGGGCCGCCTCGTTGATCTCGAAGAGGCCGAGGTCGGAGCCGCCGGCGATGGACAGCAGCACACCGTGGGCGCCGTCGATGCTCGCCTCCAGCAGCGGGCTGGAGACGGCCATCTCGGCGGCGGCGACCGACCGGTCGTCGCCCCGCGCGTGGCCGATGCCCATAAGGGCCGAACCCGCGCCGGACATGACCGACTTGACGTCGGCGAAGTCCAGGTTGATCAGACCGGGCGTGGTGATGAGGTCGGTGATGCCCTGCACACCGGACAGCAGCACCTGGTCGGCGGCCTTGAACGCGTCGAGCACGCTCACCTGGCGGTCGGAGATCGACAGCAGCCGGTCGTTCGGAATGACGATCAGCGTGTCGACCTCCTCGCGGAGGGTCTCGATGCCGGCCTCGGCCTGCATGGCCCGGCGCTTGCCCTCGAAGCTGAAGGGCCGGGTGACCACTCCTATCGTGAGCGCGCCGAGCGAGCGGGCGATGCTGGCCACGACCGGCGCGCCGCCGGTGCCGGTGCCGCCGCCCTCGCCGGCGGTCACGAAGACCATGTCGGCCCCCTTGAGGACCTCCTCGATCTCCTCCCGGTGGTCCTCGGCCGCCTTGCGGCCCACCTCCGGGTTGGCGCCCGCGCCGAGGCCTCGCGTGAGCTCGCGCCCCACGTCGAGTTTCACGTCGGCGTCACTCATCAGCAGCGCCTGGGCGTCAGTGTTGATGGCGATGAACTCGACGCCCTTGAGTCCCTCCTCGATCATCCGGTTGACGGCGTTCACTCCGCCGCCGCCGATGCCGACGACCTTGATGACCGCGAGGTAGTTCTGCGGTGCTGCCACGACGAGGGGCCTTTCCGCTCGTTTGCGTTTCATGCGGGCAGGGCCCGCCGTCTTCTCTTGAACTCTCACCCTCAAGTTGAGATTTAGAGTTATGTCAACCTGAGGATTGATACGGACAGTAGGGTTGCGCGTCCCCCAGGGTCAACTAACCGCGCCGCAAGGCAGTCCGGCGTGTCGCGCGCTGTCCTATTCGCACGATGCCCCGGTCCAGGGCGGCTTCGGCCGGTTCGAGCACAGTCAGTGAGATTTGTCACCTGACCGTCACCACTTCGGGCGAACTGACGTCGTAGTTCTTCCCCGGCTTGGCCAGCGCGGCGAGCAGCACCCGCCCCTTGCGGGCCGAGTCCCGCGCGTCTCCCCAGGTGACGGAGCGGCCGTCGGTGAGCTTGAGGGTGATCGACCGGGGCGAGGGGGCGCGCAGCTCCCGCAGCCGGCCGAGGAGGTCGCCCGGCAGCGCCCGGAGCACGGTGAGGCCCGCCCGGGTGGCGGGATCGTCGGCGGCGGCCCGCTCCACCCGCAGCACCGGAAGCTGCGGCGGGGCGACCGTCACCTGCTGGAGGACGACCCCGTACCGGTCGATCACCGCCGTCGCGACGCCCAGGGGGACCGCCGCCGCGGGCACGCGCTCGACCACGCTGATCCGCAGCGTACCGGGCCAGACGCGGCCGACCGTGGCGGACTCGACGGCGCGCAGCGCCCGCACCCGCCCCTCGACCCCGGCGAGGTCCACGGTGGCGAGCGGGGTGCCCGTCCGCACTCCCGCCGCCTGGCGCAGCTCCTCGGCCGGGACGCGGCCGTTGCCGGTGATCTCGACCTCCCGCACGCCGAGGACGGGCGAGAAGAACACGACCCAGGTGGCGACGCCCACGACCCCGCCGGTCAGCAGGGTGGCGAGCGCCGAGCGCCGGACGGCCCGCCTCACCGGGCGGACAGCTCCGCGACGATTCGCGGGCCGAGCTCGGTGACGTCCCCCGCGCCCATCGTGAGGACGATGTCCCCGGCGTGTGCCCGGCCGGCGACGAGGGCGGGCACGGCCGCGCGGTCGGGGGCGTAGACCACCCGCTCGGCCGGCAGCGGCACCTTCCCGGCGACGAGCGCCCCGGAGACCCCGGGCTCGGGGTCCTCCCGCGCGCCGTACACGTCCAGCACCACGACCTCGTCGGCCAGGCCGAGCGCGACGCCGAACTCGTCGGCGAAGAACCGGGTGCGCGAGTAGAGGTGCGGCTGGAAGACCGCGATGACCCGGCCGTCGCCGCCGACCACGTCGCGGGCGGCGCGCAGGTCGGCGGTCAGCTCGGTCGGGTGGTGGGCGTAGCTGTCGAAGACCGTCACGCCGCCGGCCTCGCCCTTGGACTCGAACCGCCTCTTCGCGCCGGTGAAGGCGGCCAGGCCCTCCTTGACGTCGTCGAAGCGCAGGCCGAGGTGCAGCGCCACGGCGATCACCGCGGTGGCGTTGACCGCGTTGTGCCGGCCGGGCACGGCCAGGCGCACCTCGCCGCGTCCCGGCCCGCCGGGCGCCCCCGGGCCGAGCTCCACCCGGAACTCCACGCCGAGGCCGCGCGGGGCCACGTCGGTCGTGCGCAGGTCCACCCCGGCGCTCTCGCCGTACGTGACGACGGTGAGGCCGCGCTCGCGCGCGATCGGCACGAGGGCGGCGGCGCCGGGGTCGTCGGCGCAGACGACCAGCAGCGACCCGACGTGCTCGACGAAGCGGGCGAACCCGTCGTGGACGGCCTGGGGGTCTCCGTAGTTGTCGAGGTGGTCGGCCTCGACGTTGGTGACCACCGCGATCCGCGGCGCGAGCATGAGGAAGGAGCCGTCGCTCTCGTCGGCCTCGGCCACGAACACCTCGCCCGTGCCGTCGTCGGCGCCGAGACCGGTCGTGACGAGCTGGCCGCCGACGCAGTACGACGGGTCCTCGCCGCACTTCTGCAGCGCCACGGTCAGCATCGAGGTGGTCGTGGTCTTGCCGTGGGTGCCGGCGACGGCGATGCCGGTGCGGCCGGACATCACCGAGGCCAGCGCCGCGGCGCGCGGGATCACCCGGAGGTTCTGGCGCAGCGCCTCCCCCAGCTCGGGGTTGGAGTCGCGGATCGCGGTGGAGACGACGACCGTGTCGACGTCCTTGATGTGGGAGGCGGCGTGGCCGACGTGGACGGTGGCCCCCATCTCGCGCAGTTCGGTCAGCTGCGCGGACGGGCGCGCGTCGCTGCCCGACACCGGTACGCCCCGCTTGAGCAGGATGCGGGCGATGCCGGACATCCCGGCGCCGCCGATGCCGATGAAGTGCACCCGCCCCAGGTCGGCCGCCGGCACGGGGTCCACGAGCTTGACGAGACTCATCGGGAAGCGATCTCCAGCACCTTGCGGGCGAGCGTCGTGTCGGCGTCCTTGCGGCCCATCCGGGAGGCCGCCTCGGACATCGCGACCACGCGCTCGGGGTCGTTCAGGATCGGCAGCAGCGTCTGGACGATCCAGGCCGCCGACAGGTCCGCGTCGTCGACCATCAGGCCGCCCCCGGCCCGGACGATCGGCTCGGCGTTGAGGCGCTGCTCGCCGTTGCCGTGCGGCAGCGGCACGAACGCCGCGGGCAGCCCCACGGCGGTCAGCTCGGCGCAGGTCATGGCGCCCGCGCGGGACAGCACGAGGTCGGCCGCGGCGTAGGCGAGGTCCATCCGGTCGACGTACGGAAGGATCACGTACTGCGGGTCGCCGGGCGGGGGCTCGATCTCGACGGTGTTCTTCGGCCCGACCACGTGCAGCACCTGGACACCCGCGGCGCGCAGGTAGGGCGCGGCCTCCAGCGCGGCCTGGTTGACCGAGCGGGCGCCCTGCGACCCGCCGAACACCAGCAGCGTCACCCGGTCGGACTCCAGCCCGAAGTACGACCGCGCCTTGTCCCCCATCGACAGGCGGTCCATCGTGCTGATCTCCCGGCGCAGCGGGATGCCGACGTACTCCGCGTTGGGGAGGACGGCGTCCGGGTGCCCGGTGAAGACGTGGTCGGTGAGGCGGGCGCCGAGCCGGTTGGCGAGGCCGGGCCGCGGGTTGGCCTCGTGGACCACGATGGGCACGCCGCGCCGCCGGGCGCCGAGGTAGGCGGGGGTGGCGACGTAGCCGCCGAAGCCGACCAGGATGTCCGCGCCGACCTTGTCGAGGATGCCGGCGGCGCTGCCGATGGCCCCGGCGAGCCGGCCGGGCACGGTGAGGAGCTTGGGGCTGAGCGAGCGGGGCAGCGGCACGGCGGGCACGAGCTCCAGCTCGTAGCCGCGCGCGGGCACCAGGCGGGTCTCGAGTCCGCGCTCGGTGCCGAGGCAGGTGATGCCGATCCTCGGGTCGAGCCGGCGAAGCGCGTCGGCCAGCGCGAGCGCCGGCTCGATGTGGCCGGCCGTCCCGCCGCCGGCGAGGACCACCCTCATGTCACTCCCTGCTCTCTCGCGGATGTTCCCGCGGACGTTCTCGCGAATGCTCCCGCGGCCGCTCCCGCGTCGTTCCCACTCGTGCCGTACGCGGCCGTGCCGTCCGCCGGACGGCCTCGCGCGGGGACGCGGGCCGGCGCCAGGCTCGGGCGTTCAGGCCAAGCCAGCTTAGAGCCCGCGCGACCGGTCCGGGGCCACGGGCCGCCAGCGCCTCGGCCGCACCCGGCTCCCGTTTGGCGAACGACAGCAGCATGCCGAGCGACGCGAGCGTCGGCAGCAGCGCCGATCCGCCGTACGACACGAGCGGCAGCGGGATGCCGGTGACCGGGAAGGCCCCGATGACCGCGCCGATGTTGACGACGGCCTGCCCGGCGATCCAGGCGGTGGCCGCGGCGGACGCCAGCCGGACGAAGGGGTCCCTGGTCCGCATGGCGATGCGCAGCCCCGCGTAGCCGAGCAGGCCGAACAGCGCGACCACCACGAGCGTCCCCAGCAGCCCGAGCTCCTCGCCGATGATGGAGAAGATGAAGTCGCTCTCGGCGTGGGGCAGATAGTTCCACTTCTGCCGGCTGGCGCCCAGCCCGATGCCGAACCAGCCGCCCGACCCGATCGCCATCAGCCCCTGCACGGACTGGAACCCCTCGTGCTGCGCGGTCTCCCACGGATTGAGGAAGCCGGTCAGGCGGCGGAGCCGGTAGGGCTCGGCGATGATCATAGTGGCGGTCGCCAGCGCGAGCAGCCCGAGGATGCCGCCGAAGAGCCGCACGGGCGCGCCGACCACCCACAGCAGCGCCAGGAAGATCATCATGAGCACGAGCGTCGTGCCGAGGTCGCGCCCGAGCATGACCAGGACGGCCAAGAGGGCCACGCCCGGCATCAGGGGGATCAGCAGCTGACGCCACTCGATGCGTCCTGCGCGCGCCCGCGTCGCGAGCAGGTCGGCCCCCCACAGCACCAGGGCCAGCTTCGCCGGCTCCGACGGCTGCACCGAGAACGGGCCGATGACGATCCACCGCTGGGCGCCCAGCAGTTCCTGGCCGAGGAAGATGACCATCAGCAGGCCGAGGATCGACAGGCCCATCAGCGGATAGCCGGCGAGGCGGAAGAACCGCTGCGGCAGCCGGGAGCACACCCACATGAGCGGGAGCCCGATCGCCACCGAGGTGACCTGCTTCAGGAACCAGTAGAACGGGTTCCCGGTCCGCTGCAGCGCCTCGATGCTCGACGCCGACAGCACCATCATCAGCCCTAGGGCGAGCAGCAGCGCGCTGCAGCCCAGCACGAGGTGGTAGGACGTCAGCGGGCGGCCGAGCAGCTCGCGCAGCGCCGCGATCTGGGCGCCGGCCCAGCCGCCCGGCGCCTGCTCGCCCGGCGCCTGCTCGCCCGGCGTTCGCTCGCTCTGTGTTCGCTGACCTCGGGCCCGCTCGCTCTGTGCCCGCTCCCCCCGGGTCCGGCCCGCCGGGGCGCCGGCCGGGCTGCCGGTCTGGCCCGGCGCCCGGCCGCTCGCCGTCCGGTCGCTCACCGTCCGGTCGCTCACCGTCCGGTCGCTCACCGTCCGGTCGCTCACGGTCCGGTCGCTCACGGTGCCGCCAGGCGGTGCACGGCTGCGGCGAAGGCCTCCCCACGCGCTCCGTAGCCGGCGTACATGTCCAGTGAGGCTCCGGCGGGGGCGAGCAGCACGGTGTCACCCGGAGAGGCGAGCCGGGCGGCTTCGGCGACGACGCGGTCCATGACCCCAGTGTCTTGCCCCGGCACGTCCACGACGGGGACATTCGCGGCGTGTCGCGCCAATGCCCGCCGGATCAGCTCGCGGTCGGCCCCCAGCAGCACCGCGCCGCGCAGCCGGGGCGCGGCCTGCCGTACGAGGTCGTTCACGTCGGCGCCCTTGAGCTGGCCGCCCGCGATCCACACGATCGAGGGATAGGCGGCCAGCGACGCGGCCGCCGCGTGCGGGTTGGTGGCCTTGGAATCGTCCACGTAGTCGACGTCCCCCACCGTCGCGACGTGCGCGATGCGGTGCGGGTCGGGCGTGAACTCGCGCAGGCCCCGCCGTACGGCCTCGGGCGGCACGCCGTGGGCGCGGGCCAGGGCCGCGGCGGCGAGCGCGTTGGAGACGTTGTGCGGCGCGAAGGGGCGCACGTCCTCCAGCGAGGCCAGTTCCTCCGCCGAGGACGCCGGGTCGGCCACGAAGGCCCGGTCGACCAGCAGGTCCTCCACGATCCCGAGCTGCCCGGGCCGCGGCACGGCGAGTGTGAAGCCCACCCGGGAGGCGTACGGCTCGGCCAGGCGCGACGACCACGCGTCGTCGGCGTTGAACACGACGGTCCCGGCGGCGGTGAAGACCCGCGCCTTGGCCGCGGCGTACTCCTCCATCGAGCCGTGCCAGTCGATGTGGTCGGGCGCGACGTTGAGCACGGCCCCCGCGAGCGGCGCGAGGCTCGACGACCAGTGGAGCTGGAAGCTCGACAGCTCCACGGCCAGCACGTCGTACGGGCCGTCCACGGCCTCCACGATCGGCACGCCGACGTTGCCCACGGCGAGGGCCCGGTGCCCGGCGGCGGACAGGATGGAGGCGAGCATGCGGACGGCGGTGGTCTTGCCGTTGGTGCCGGTCAGCGCCAGCCAGGGGGCGGCGTGCTCCCCGCGCAGCCGCCAGGCCAGCTCGACCTCCCCGATCACCTCGGCGCCCGCCTTCCCGGCCGCGACGAGGAGCGGATGAGCGGGCCGCCAGCCGGGCGAGGTGACCACGAGCGAGACGCCCTCGGGCAGGGCGGGCTCGCCGAACCGCACCTCCACCCCGAGGGCTTCGAGGTCGGCGGCCGCGGCGCGCTGCCTCTCGCCGTCCACCGCCTCCAGGACGGTCACCCGCTCGCCGCGGCGGGCCAGGGCCCGGGCCGCGGCCGCGCCCGACACGCCGAGACCGGCGACGACCACACTCACTGCTTCGGCATCCATTCGAGGTAGAACAGGCCGAGACCGGCGGCCACGCACAGCGCGGCGATCAGCCAGAAGCGGACCACGATCGTGGTCTCGGCCCAGCCGGACAGCTCGAAGTGGTGCTGGAGCGGAGCCATCCGGAAGACCCGTTTGCGGGTCATCTTGAAGAACCCGACCTGGATGATCACCGACATCGTGATGAGCGCGAACAGGCCGCCCAGGATGACCAGCAGGAGCTGGGTCCGGGTGGTGAAGGCCAGACCGGCGATCACGCCGCCGAGGGCCAGGGAGCCGGTGTCGCCCATGAAGATCTTGGCGGGCGGGGCGTTCCACCACAGGAAGCCCAGACAGGCCCCCAGCACCGCCGCCGCGACCACCGCCAGGTCGAGCGGATCTCGCACCCAGTAGCAGTTGGGGCCGAAGCCGACCGTCGTGCAGCTGTTGCGCAGCTGCCAGTTGCCGATCAGCACGTACGCCGCGAGGACCAGGCAGGTGGCGCCGGAGGCCAGGCCGTCGAGCCCGTCGGTCAGGTTCACCGCGTTGGAGAAGCCCACGATGAAGAACAGGACCCAGACGACGAACCCGATGAGCCCGATGGACGGGCCGATGTCCCGCAGGAACGACACCCGCGTGTCGGCCGGGGTCACGGCGTAGGCGTTGGGGAACCGCAGCACGAGCACCGCGAAGACCGCGCCGACGACGAGCTGGCCGGCGGCCTTGGCGCCGCTGCGCAGGCCCAGGCTCCGCTGCTTGTAGATCTTGATGAAGTCGTCGAGGAAGCCGACCGCCCCGAGGCCGGTCATCAGGAACAGCACCAGCAGGCCCGAGGCCGTCGGAGGGTCGCTGACCGCCGAGAAGACGGTCACCCCGTGGGCCAGGAAGTAGCCGATCAGCGCGGCGATGACGATCACCGTGCCGCCCATCGTGGGAGTGCCCTTCTTGTCGTAGTGACCCGACGGGCCCTCCTCCCGGATGTTCTGGCCGTACCCGCGCCGGGCGAACAGCCGGATGGCCAGCGGCGTGCCGACCATGGACAGCAGCAGCGAGATCGCCCCCGCGATGAGGATGTTCCTCACCGGGCGTCACCTCCGAGGATCGCCTCGGCGACCCGCTCGAGCCCGGCCGCACGCGGCCCCTTCACCAGCACCGCGTCCCCGGGCGCGAGCCGGTCCGACAGCTCCCGCGCCGCCGCGGCGGCGTCGGGCGCGTGGATCGCGCCGGGGGCGCCCCTGAGCACCGGCCCGGCGTCCTCCCCCACGACGATCACCGCTTCCAGCCCCGCGCCGGCGGCCAGCCGCCCGAGGTCCTCGTTCAGCGCGGGGCCGTCCTCGCCCAGCTCGCGCAGCGCGGCGATCACCGCGAACCGCCGCCGCCCGGCGCCGATGACCCCGAGGCTGCCGAAGGCGGCCCGCATGGAGTCGGGGTTGGCGTTGTACGCGTCGTTGATCACGGTCACGCCGTCGGGCCGGTCGGTGACCTCCATCCGCCAGCGGCTGCGCGGCTCGGCCGCCGACAGCTCCTCGGCGATGGCCGCCACCGGCATGCCCAGCTCGTAGGCGGCGGCCGCGGCGGCCAGGGCGTTCTCGACGGCGTGCGCGCCGTACAGGCGCAGCCGCACCGGGGCGGCGCCGGACGGCGTGCGCAGCGTGAACGAGGCGCGGCCGGCCGCGTCGAGCGTCTCGTCCTCCGCCCGCACGTGCGCGCGGGCCGCGCGGCCGAACCAGGTCACCCTGGCCTCCGTACGGCCGGCCATCTCGCTGACCAGCGGATCGTCGGCGTTGAGCACCGCGGTCCCGTCGGCGGGCAGCGCCTCGACGAGCTCGCCCTTGGCCCGGGCGATCGCCTCCTTGCCGCCGAACACGCCGAGGTGGGCGGTGCCGACGTTCAGCACCACGCCGATGCGCGGCGGGGCTATCTCCGCCAGGTAGGCGATGTGGCCGATGTTGCGCGCGCTCAGTTCGAGTACGAGGAACCGGGTGTCCTCGTCGGCCTTGAGCACGGTCAGCGGATGGCCGATCTCGTTGTTGTACGAGCCGACCGGCGCGACCGTCGGGCCCATCCGCGTGGCGAGCCCGGCCAGCAGGTCCTTGGTCGTGGTCTTGCCCGCGGAGCCGGTCACGCCCACCACGGTCGCGCCGGGAAGCTCCCTCACCACGGCGTTCGCCAGGGCGGCCAGGGCGGCCTGGGGGTCCCCCACGATCACGGCCGGCGCGTCGACCGGCCGGGTGGCGAGGACGGCGACGGCGCCCGCCTCGTGGGCCTGCCGGGCGAAGTCGTGCCCGTCGGCCCGCTCCCCCTTGATCGCCACGAAGAGCGAGCCGGGCACGACCGCCCGCGAGTCGATCACGACCGGTCCTCGGACCACGGCCGCGGGGTCGGCCAGGCCGTTCAGGGCTCCCGACGTGATCTCGGCGACCCGGGCCAGCGGCAACGGGATCATGTGTCTGTCCTGCTCTCTTTCGCGTCGCTTGTCGGGCCCCCGTGAAGCGGTGGAGCACCGTCACCCGGAGCGCTGTCAACCGGAGCCCTGTGAACCTGAGCCATGTGACCCGGGACGCCTGGGGCGCTCCGTAACACCGCCTCACGCACCGGCGGTCTCCCCTGCGGCCCGCCGTGCCCGGTTCCGCTCCGCGATGGCCGCGGCGGCCACCTCACGGTCGTCGAAGGGGATGACCTCGCCCCCGACATACTGCCCCAGCTCGTGTCCCTTGCCCGCCACAACTACCACATCTCCGGGCGAAGCACCGCCGACGGCCAGGCGGATGGCGGCCGCCCGATCCGGCTCCACGACGACGTGCGCCCTCTCCTGCGGAGGTACCCGCAGCGCGCCCTCCAGCATCGCGGCGAGGATCGCGAGCGGGTCCTCCGTACGAGGATTGTCGCTGGTCAGGATCGCCACGTCGGCGAGGCGGGCGGCGGCCTCGCCCATCATCGGGCGCTTGCCGCGGTCGCGGTCGCCGCCGCAGCCGAGCACGACGACCAGGCGCCCGCCGGGCCCGTCGTCCCGTGTGCTGCCCTGCCCCTTGTCCGGGGCGTCGTCCAGCACCGCCCGCAGCGAGCTGAGCACCGACTCCACCGCGCCCGGCTTGTGCGCGTAGTCGACGATCACCTGCACGTCCCCCGGCACGTCGCCGTCGCCCGGCACCCGCTCCATCCGGCCGGGGACGCCGGTGAACTCGCCGACGCCGGTCACCGCGGCCTGCAGCGGGACGCCCGTCTCCACCAGCGCGACCAGCGCGCCGAGCGTGTTGGCCACGTTGAACGGGCCGGGCAGCGCCACCGCCACGTCGGCCTCGACCCCTCCGGGGCCGACGAGGCGGAACCGGCTGCCGCCGGAGCCGAGGCGGACGTCCTCGGCGCGCCAGTCGGCCTCCGGCGCTCCCGTGGCGGAGAACGTGGTGATCGGGATCTTGGCCGTGCCGGCCAGCTCGCGGCCGTGGGCGTCGTCGGCGTTCACCACCCCGAGACGGCTGAACTCGGGGGTGAACAGGCGCGCCTTGGCCGCGAAGTAGTCGTCCAGGTCCCGGTGGAAGTCCAGGTGGTCCTGCGACAGGTTCGTGAAGATCGAAACATCGTAGAAGAGGCCGTCCACCCGGCCGAGGGCCAGGGCGTGGCTGGAGACCTCCATGGCCGCGGCGCTCACGCCCTGCTCACGCATCAGCGCGAACAGGGCCTGCAGGTCGGTCGCCTCGGGAGTGGTCAGATCGGGCGTGAACCGCACGTCCCCGGCACGGATCTCCACGCCGCCGACGAGGCCGGTGCGGTGGCCCGCCGCCCGCAGTCCCGCCTCCAGCAGGAAGGTGGAGGTGGACTTGCCGCTGGTGCCGGTCACACCGATGAGCGTGATGCCGGACGCGGGCCTGCCGTACACCCAGGAGGCCACCTGCCCGAGCACCGCCCGCGGGTCGGGCACGACGAGCACCGGCAGGCCGGTGGCCGCGGCCGCGTCACGGCCCTCGGGGTCGGTGAGGATCGCCGCCGCGCCCGCCGCGAGGGCGGCTCCGGCGAACTCCGCGCCGTGCCGGGAGGTGCCGGCCACCGCCACGTACAGGTCGCCGCGCCGCACCCGGCGCGAGTCGAGGGTGACGCCGGTGACGGCGCCGCGGACCACCCGCGCTCCGGGGGAGGGCACGGCCGACGACGACGGGCCGAGCAGGGACGCGAGCGCGGACAGCGGGCGGGCCTGGACGGCCTCTGGACGCATGGACGACGCGGAACGCACGGCGAGAGCGTACCCCTCTCCGCCGCTCGCCTCCGCCACCCGGCCGTCCGTCACCGGGGCCCGCGTGGTCTCCACCCCGGCCGGTTCGATCCCGGTCACTCCGCGGGGCGAAGGACCATCGCGGGCGCCTTCGTGCCGGTCGGGGGGATCTTCCTGCTCTTCAACGCGAAAGTCATGACGTCCTTGAACACCGGGGCGGCGACGGCGCCGCCGTAGTGGTCCTTCTTCGGGTCCTGGATGACGGCCAGGGCCATCAGCCGGGGCTGGTCGGCGGGGGCGAAGCCCACGAACGTCGCGGTGTATCCGCAGTATCCCGCGCACTTCTCGTCGTACCGCATCGCTGTGCCGGTCTTGCCCGCGACACGGTAGCCCTCGATCGAGGCCTCCTCTCCCGTGCCCTCGTGGCCGACCGCGGCCTCCAGCATGAGCGCGATGGATCGGGCGGTCGTCTCGCCGATCACCCGCGTGCCCTTGGCGGCCGGAGCGGCGACGAACGCGCCGTGCGCGTCGGTGGTGCCTGCCACGATCGAGGGGGTCACCCGCACTCCTCCGTTGGCGATCGTCTGGTAGACGCTGGCCATCTGCAGCGCGGTGACCGAGATGCCCTGGCCGTAGGCGATCGTACAGCGCTGGCTGCCCGACCACGTCTGCCACTGGGGCAGCAGGCCGTCCTGCTCGCCGGGGACGCCCGAGCCGCTGCGCGCGCCGAACCCGAAGGACCGGAACATGTCGTACAGCCGCTGGCTGGAGATCTTCTCCGCCGCCATGATGGTGCCCACGTTGCTCGACTCCGCGAGGACCCCGGTGAACGTCATCGACTCGGGCCCGTGCGGGTGGGCGTCCTTGAGCTGCTGGTCGGCGCACTGGATGTGGTCGGGCACCCGGAAGACGGTGTCGGGCGTGACCACCCCCGCCTCCATCGCCGCGGCGGCCGTGATGACCTTGTTGGTGCTGCCCGGCTCGAAGATCTCCGACACCGCGCGGTTGGCGCGGTCCTCCGCCGGGGCGGACTGCCAGTCGTTGAGGTCGGCCTGGGGCGCGTTGGCCATGGCGAGGATCCGGCCGGTGGCCACGTCCATCACGATCACGCTGCCGCTGCGCGCCCCGGTGTCGTGCACCCGCCGGGCCAGCGTCTGCTCGGCGGCCCACTGCAGGTCCCGGTCGATGGTCAGCCGGACGTCCCGTCCGGGCACCGGCGCCTCGCGCTGGCTGCGCGTCATCGGGATGCGCTGGCGGTTCGCGCCGAGCTCGATGCTCTGCTTGCCGTCCCGGCCCGCGAGGACGTCGTTGTACGCGCTCTCCAGGCCCTCCAGGCCCCGGCCGTCCACGCCGGTGAAGCCGAGCAGGCCGCCCGCGAGCGACTTGCCGGGGTAGAGACGGCGGTAGGTCTCCTTTGTGCCGACGCCCCTGAGCTTGAAGCCCATGATGCGCTTGGCCCGCAGGGGCTCGACGTCGCGGGCCAGCGGGATGTAGCGCTGGGTGACCTTGGCCAGCGCCGCGTCGATGTCCTGCCTGGGCTTGTTCAGCTCGCGCGCCAGCGTGGCGGCGACCAGGTCGCGCTTGGCCGGGTCGACGTCCTTGGGGTCGACGTAGACCTCTCTGGCCTCGACCGTCACCGCGAGTTCGTGGCCCTCCGCGTCGGTGATCGCGCCGCGCCGCGCCGGCAGGATCTCGGGCTGCACCCGCTGCTGTACGGCCTTCGCCTGGAGCACCTTGGAGTCGAGTCCCTGCAGCTGCACCAGCCGTCCGGCGAACAGCGACAGCACGATCGCCATCACCAGCATCGCCGCCCGCAGCCGCCGTACGGGGTTGCCCAGCCGTAGCACGGCCGGCGGGCGCGGGGGTGGCGGCGGCCCGCCCGGCGCCCGGAGCGGACGCGGCGGGGTGCGCCCTGATGTGCGCGGCGGAGTACCTGCTGGTGTACGCGGCGGTGCGCCTGTTGGGGTGCGCGGCCGTGTACCTGCCGGTGTACGCGGCGGAGCGCCGCCCGTCCGGGCACGATCCTGGCCCGCGCCGCCCGACGTTCTTCCACCCGGCGCTTCCGCGGCAGATCCGCCCCTTGGCGAGGGTCCAGCCCCCGGCGCGCCCTTGCCGGAGGCGCCGGCGCCCGTGGCGCTCCTGGGCGAGGCCCCACCGCCCGGCGCGCCCCCGGAGGACGCTCCTCTGGCCGAGGCCGCTCCGGCAGGCGGGCGGGCCCCACCGGCGCCGCGGGACGAGACGTCGCCCCCTGCGCCCGCGCGGGACCGGGCCGGCGTCTGACCGCCGCTCCCCGCGCCACGTGGCCGCCCCGCGGCTCCGCCACGGCCCCGATCCGAGCCGCCGCTCCCGGCCCGGGACGCACCGTCGCCCGGCACGCCCTGATCGGCCGCGCGCTCGCCTCCCGCACGGTCACGCGCCGCGCGGCTGCCCGGCACGCGGTCGCCGTCCGTACGATCACGGGCCGCACGGGTGTCCCGGGCGGGGCGGTCGGGGGCTGCGGCGTCGCGGTCCGCGGGGCCTCTCGCGCGGCCGGCGTCGCCGCCGCGCCCGGCTCCGCCGCCGGCGCCCGGGCGTGCCGGACGCGCCGGACGGCCGGACGCGTCGCCGGACCCGGAATCGGACGGGCGGCCGGGACGGCCGGGTTTCTGCGGTCCGTCCTGACGGGAGGGCCGTCCCGGGGACCCCGGGTCACGCCTGCCGCCGCCCGGGCCCTGGCCGCCACCACGCCCGGTGGGACCCCCGCGGCCGGGACCCGGGTTCCGGCCGCTGTCTCTCACCGGTCCGTGCCCTCCTCCGTGCCCTCCTCCTGGCCCTGCTGCCCGGCCGTGCCCTCGCCCGTCGTGATGAACCGAGGGGCGGAGCGGTCCTGCTCCAGGCCCTGCCCACGACCCGCCTCGTCCACCGCGCCGGGCTGACTCCACGTGCGGAGCAGGTTCTCCTGCTCGGCGGCCTGCCGGTGCAGGTCGTCGATGCTCGACCGCAGGTCGGTCAGCTTGAACGAGTCCTGCGCGAGGACCGTGTTGAGCAGCAGGAGGGTCACCAGACCCCCGCACATGAGACCCACGACGAGCAGCACGAACGGCGCACGCGGAGGCCGCCGGAACGCTCGCCGCGCCATTCTGGCACGTGGGGACGTCGCCGGGGAGGCAGCGGCGCCCGCGCCACGCCGGGCGCGTCCCGGCGCGGGCGCGGCCTCGGCGGTGTCCCGGCGCTCCCGCTCCGGGCTCTCCCGGCGCGGCGACTCACGCTCCGGCGTCTCCCGGAGCGGCCTCTCACGGAGCGGCCTCTCACTGGGCGGCGCGACACGGCCGGCCGCGGCCGCCCGTACGGCGTCGCGCTTGGGGGCCGGGGCGGATCCGGCGGCGGTCTTCGCCGGGGCCCTGCCCTTCCGGGGAGCCGCGGGCGCCTCCTGGCGGGCCCTCGCCTCGGCACGGGCGGGCGTGGCGGCGGGGGCCGCCGCACGGCCGCGTCCGGTCACGCCGCCGCGGGGAGCCGGGACGGCCTCGCGCGGGAGTGCGTCGCTCGCCGCGGCGGGCCGGGCCCGGCGCGGCTGGTCGTCCTCACGCCGGCGGCGCGCGCCGCCGAGGGGCCTGTCGGGAGTCGCGACGGTCTCGCCCGCCGATCCGGCGGCCTGGCCCGGCACCCGGCCGGGCACGCGAGGCGGCGCGGCCACGCGTCCGGCCGCCCTCCTGCTCTCCTGCTCTGTCCTCATCCCTCGCGGATCCTCTCTGCCGCCCGCAAGCGGGCCGAGGCCGCCCGCGGGTTGCGGGCCACCTCTTCGTCGTCCGGGAGCTCCGCTCCCCTCGTCAGAAGGCGGAACCGAGGCTGGTGCGCCTCCAACGGGACCGGCAGCCCCGGAGGGCTGGTGTCCTTGGTTCGCGCCGCGAGGACCCGCTTGGTGAGCCGGTCCTCCAGGGAGTGGTAGGCGAGCACGGCAACGCGCCCGCCCAGTGCGAGCGCGCCGAGCGCGGCCGGGAGCGCGCGCTCCAGCGCGGTCAGCTCTCCGTTCACCTCGATGCGCAGCGCCTGGAACGTTCTCTTGGCCGGGTTGCCCCCGGTCCGCCTCGTCGCGGCGGGTATCGCCGCGCGTACGAGGTCGGCGAGCCGTTTCGTGCTGGTGATGGGGTCCTTGGCACGCTCCTTGACGAGGAGGTTCGCCACGCGTGCCGCGAAGCGCTCCTCGCCGTAGTCGCGCAGGATGCGGATCAGGTCCGCGACCGGGTAGGTGTTCACCACGCGCTCGGCGGTGAGCTCCTGGTCGCGGTCCATCCGCATGTCGAGGGGGGCGTCGTAGGAGTAGGCGAAACCGCGCTCGGCCTCGTCGAGCTGAGGGGAGGACACGCCGAGGTCGAACAGCGCGGCGTCGATGCGGGGCCGTCCGGCGTCATGGAGCACGTCGGCCAGTTCGTCGGAGACGGCGCGCACCAGAGTGATCCGGTCCGCGTACGGCGCGAGCCGCGCGGTGGAGCGCGCGATGGCGGTGGGGTCGCGGTCGATTCCGACGAGGTGGAGGGAGGGGTGGGCGGCGAGAAGCGCCTCGGCGTGCCCGCCGAGACCGAGGTTGGCGTCCACGGCCACCGGCTCCGGTCCGGTGAGCGCCGGAGCGAGCAACTCCAGCACGCGATCGAGCATGACCGGAACGTGACCACCCGGCTGACCGGGCTCGTACGACAACGCTTCCAACCCCCATTACGCCGCTGTACTCGCGGATTCGCGGCTGTGCCGCCGGTGACTACCCAACGGATCCCCACCCATGCCGGTTCCTCCAGTGGAACCGACCCGCCCGGCCAGGTCCCCATCCGCGTCGCCTGCCGTGGCGTCTGACACCGGGGAAGGTGCATCAGCTGCCATCTGGGAGCGGGTGGAGACCTCGCCGAACGTCACCGACGGGTCTTCTGATCGAACGAGAAAGGGAATCGAGCTACAGGATCCCGGGCAGCACCTCCTCCGACAGATCGGAGAATGCCTGCTCCTGGGCATCCAGGTAGGTGTCCCACGCCTGGGCGTCCCAGATCTCCAGACGCGTGTTGGCGCCGATGACGACGCAGTCGCGTTCCAGCCCGGCGTACCGCCTGAGCGTCTGGGGAATCGTGATGCGCCCCTGCTTGTCCGGCATCTCGTCGGACGCGCTGGCGAAGAAGACACGGCTGTAGTCGCGGACCGCCTTGGCCGTCACCGGTGCGGTGCGCAGGGCCTCGGTGATGCGCTGGAACTCCTCTACGGGGAAGACGTAGAGGCAGCGCTCCTGGCCTTTGGTGATCACCAGACCCTCCGCCAGCTCCTCGCGATACTTCGCCGGCAGGAACAGCCGTCCTTTGTCGTCGAGGCGCGGGTGGTGGGTGCCGAGAAACACCGGACCCACCTCCTGTGCCTTGCGGAGCGCTCAGCTCTGTAGCCTCTGCCCTCCACTGCGCACCACCATACTCCACTTCTCCCCACCGTCAACTGATTCCGGCCGTGTCCGCATTCGAAATCGGCGGCGTTTTCGCAGGTGAAATGGGGTGGGTCGGAGTGGGGCGCCGCGCCGCCCCCGCCCGCGCGCGGGCGTGTCGGCCCACAGCGCGACCCTTGACGCGCAGGGGGTTCCGGCCGGGCGCGCGGCCCGGTGGGGGAAGGGGCGGGAAAGCGGGTGGGGGGAAGTGGAGCGGCCGGGGTCGCGCCCCGGGATTCGGCCGGTCGCGGTACGTGACCGCGAAAGGTCAGGACTCTACGCGCACTTCACCCTGATTTCTGGACAAAGTCGCCCGCGAACCACAGGGGACATAAGGTCGGTACACAGAATGGAAAAGGAACGTTTAACGCCCCATTCTCGGGGACGCACCCTCATGGAGGCCTGGTGGCTGTAACACCCGACGTCACCGACGCGACAGCCCCGCTTGAGGATCTGGTGGACACCGCCCATCGGATCCGCAACGCGATCGAATCCGTGATCGAGGGCAAGAGCGACGTCGTCCGCCTGACTCTCACCGTGCTCCTGGCGGAGGGCCACCTACTGATCGAGGACGTGCCCGGCGTCGGCAAGACCATGCTCGCCAAGGCCCTGGCCCGCTCCATCGACTGCCCGGTCAAGCGCGTGCAGTTCACGCCCGACCTGCTGCCGAGCGACATCACCGGGGTCAGCGCGTACAACCAGCAGACGCGGGAGTTCGAGTTCAAGCCGGGCCCGGTGTTCGCGAACATCGTCGTCGGCGACGAGATCAACCGCGCCTCCCCCAAGACGCAGTCGGCGCTGCTGGAGTGCATGGAGGAGCACCAGGTGACGGTCGACGGCGTCACCTACACACTGGAGTCGCCATTCATGGTCATCGCGACGCAGAACCCCATCGAGATGGAGGGCACCTATCCCCTCCCCGAGGCGCAGCGCGACCGGTTCACCGCCAAGATCGCCATGGGCTACCCCGAGCCGGCCGCCGAGCTGGAGATGCTCGACGTGCACGGCGCCTCCCAGCCGCTGGACAAGATGGAGCCGGTGGCGACCACGGCCGAGGTGGCCGCGCTGATCCGGGCCGTCCGCGCCGTCTACGTCTCCCAGCCGGTCAAGCGCTACGCCGTCGACATGGTCGCGGCCACCCGGAGCTCCTCCGACCTGCGGCTGGGCGCGTCCCCGCGGGCCACCCTCCATCTGGTGCGCAGCGCGCGGGCCCACGCGGCGCTGTCCGGCCGCGACTACGTGATTCCCGACGACCTTCAGGACCTGGCCGTTCCCGTGCTGGCGCACCGCCTCCTGCCCAGCCTCGAGGCGCAGGGGCAGCGCCGCCGGCCGGAGCAGTTCGTCGACGAGCTGCTGCGGCGCGTCCCCGTCCCGGACGCGCACTGAGTCCGGACGCCGAGTCCCGGACGCGCACTGACGAGAAAGCGACGGAGGGCCCATGCCCGGCCTGAAGGCTCTGACATCGCGGGGACGGTCGTTCCTCGCCTCCGGCGTGGCGGCCCTGGTGTGCGCCCTCGTCCTGGGCGAGCAGGACCTGCTGCGCGTGGCCGTACTGATCATCGCGATGCCGCTGATCGCGTCGCTGGTCGTGACGCGCACCCGCTACCGCCTGTCCTGCACCCGCCGGCTCGGCCCGGCGCGGGTGCAGGCCGGCGAGGAGAGCACGGTCACCCTGCGGCTGGAGAACGTCACACGGCTGCCCACCGGGCTGCTGCTGGTGGAGGACACCGTGCAGTACGCGCTGGGCACCCGGCCGAGGTTCGTCCTGGACCGCATGGAGCCGCGCGGCGTCCGGGAGATCGACTACAAGGTCGGCTCGGACCTGCGCGGGCGTTTCCCGATCGGGCCGCTGTCCGTGCGGATCGCCGACCCGTTCGGGCTGGTGGAGCTGACCCGCTCGTTCACCGTCACCGACACGCTCGTGGTCACCCCCGAGGTGGTGCCGCTGCCGCAGGTACGCCTGTCGGGCGACCACACCGGCGGGGGCGACAGCCGTACGCGGTCGGTCGCGGCGGCGGGCGACGACGACGTGGCGCCACGCGAGTATCGCCAGGGGGACGACCTGCGCCGGGTCCACTGGCGGTCGACGGCGCGGCGCGGGGAGCTGATGGTCAGGCGCGAGGAGCAGGAGTGGCAGAGCCGCGGCGCGCTGCTGCTCGACACCCGCAGGTACGCCCACCGGGGCGAGGGGCCGCGCTCGTCGTTCGAGGTGGCGGTCTCCGCCGCCGCGTCCATCGGGGTCCACCTGTCCGCCGAGGGACTCGCCCTGCGCCTGGTCACCGACCAGGGCGCACGGCAGACGGTGGACACCGGCCAGTCGTGGTCGCTGCTCGACACGCTCGCGGTCGTCCGGCAGAGCTCGGCGCGGTCCCTGGAGCACGGCGTCGGCGCGCTGCGCCAGGGCGGCGGGGAAGGCCTGATCATCGCGGTCCTCGGCGCGCTCGACCCCGAGGAGGCCCACGCCCTCGCGCGGCTCCGGCACCCGGGTGTGACCGCCGTGGCGGTGCTGCTCGATCTGGCCGGCTGGGACGGCTCCGGCGGTGAGCACGCGCAGGCCGCCCGGTCGGTGCTGACCGGGGCCGGCTGGCGGGTGCTCGACCTGCCCGCCGGCGCCTCGCTCGCGACCGTGTGGCCCGAGGCCGGAAACAGCAGGAGCGCGGCCTGAGCCGGCCGGGCTGCCCGGAGAAGAGGTGGAACCCTTGAAACTGCCGATCACGGCGGGGCTCGCCACGGCGGCGGTCACGATCACGCTCTATCCGCTCTTCGAGGGCGGCGCGTGGTTCTGGTCCTGCATGGGGGTCATCCTGGTCGTCGCCGCCACCGGGACGGTGGCCTCGCGCCTGGGCGCCCGTCCCTGGGTGGCGCCCGCGGTGGCGCCCGTCGCGGTGCTCGTCTACCTGACGGCCGCCTTCACCGCGCAGGAGGCGTTCCTCCGGGTGATCCCCACCCGCGGCTCGCTCGCCGGGCTCGTCGCGCTCCTCGGGGAGGGTTTCGACGACATCCAGCGCTACGCCGCCCCGGTGCCCGCCAACCCCGGCATCACCCTGCTCACCACGTCGGGCGTGGCGCTGATCGCCCTGGTGGTGGACGTGTTCGCGGTGCGGCTGCGCCGCGCCGCGCTGGCCGGGCTGCCGATGCTCGCCCTGTTCACCGTGCCGGCCGCCGTGCTCCCCGAGCCGATCGGGTGGCCGGCGTTCGTCGTCGCGGCGTTCGGATATGTCGGCCTGCTCGTCGCCGACGGCCGGGAGCGGCTGAAGGGCTGGGGCCGGGCCGTGGTGGTCCGCCGCTCCGGCCCGGCGTCCGGGGTCGCGCCGGACACCGAGCGGCTGGCCCTGTCGGGCAAGCGCATCGGCGTGACGGCCATCGTGTTCGCGGTGCTGGTGCCCGCGATCCTGCCGGCGCTGTCCCCCGACCCGCTGTTCGGTTTCGGCGTCGGCAACGGCCTGGGCGGGAGCGGCGGCAACATCGGCATCCCCGACGCCATCGCCAAGCTCGGCGGCCAGCTCAGGCAGGACCGCAACGCCACCGTCCTCAACTACACCAGCAGCGACGACAAGCCGCACTATCTGCGGATCTACGCGCTCGACGTCTTCGACGGCGCCAAGTGGACCTTCAGCCCACTGCGGGGACGCCCGGAGGACCGGGTGTCGGAGGGGCCGCTGCCGCCCGTGCCCGGCCTCGGCCCCGGGGTTCCGGTGAAGCGGGCCACGATGCGGGTCACGATCAGCGAGGACCTCGACCGGCTCCACTTCCTGCCCCTGCCGTACCCGGCCCGGCAGGTCGACGCCGACGGCGACTGGCGGGCCGACCGCGGGTCGCTCATGGTCTTCTCCACCCGCGACGAGGTGGCGGGGCTGGACTACCAGGTCGTCGCCGACGAGCCCGACCCCGGTGCCGGGGCGCTGCGGTCGGCGGTGACGCCGCCGGAGAGCGAGCCCTTCCTGCGGCTGCCGGAAGGGCTCGACCCGCGGGTGAACGCCCTCGCCCGCCGGGTCACCGCCGGGGCCACCACGCCGTACGAGAAGGCGGTCATGCTCCAGGAGTGGTTCACCCGGAAGGGCGGCTTCACCTACAGCCTCCGCGCGTCGGGATCGGGTGCCGAGGCGCTGTCGCGCTTCGTGCTGCGCGACCGCGCGGGCTACTGCGAGCAGTTCGCCGGGGCGATGGCCGCGATGGCCCGGATGGCCGGAATCCCGGCCCGGGTGTCGATCGGCTACACGGGCGGCAGCAAGATCGACGGTAAGTGGACGGTCCGTACCCACGACGCCCACGCCTGGCCGGAGCTGTTCTTCGACGGCGTCGGCTGGCTGCGGTTCGAGCCCACCCCGGCCGGCGTCGGCGGGCAGGGCACCGCCGAGGTGCCGGAGTACACCCGGCCCGTCACACCGGAGGCCGAGCCCTCGGCCGGTCCCTCGGCGGGACAGTCGGACGACGGCGAGGACACGACCGGCGTCGGCGGCCCGTCCCGGCCGAACCCCCGCCAGCTCGACCGCGAGCCGCAGGGCGCGCCCGTCGCGGCCGACCCGGGCACGCCCACGAGCGTCAAGATCGGCCTCGGGGCCGCGGGCGCCCTGGTGCTGCTGCTGCTGCCCGCCGCGGCGCGCCTGCTGGTGCGGCGCGGCCGGAACCGCCGGCTGGCCCGTCCGTCCGGCGGGCCGCACGCGGCGTGGGCGGAGCTGCGCGACACGCTGATCGACTTCGGCATGGCCGGGGAGCCGGGCGAGACGCCGCGCGCGCTCGGCCGCCGGATCGGTGAGAGGTACGCGCTGGACCGGCGGGCCGCCGAGTCGCTCGCCCGCGTCGTCACGGCCGAGGAGCGGCTGCGGTACGCGCCGGCGCCCCCGGCGTCCGGGCCGGTCCCCGCGGACCTGCACCGGATCAGGCGCGGGCTGGCCGCGCACCTGTCGCGGTGGCGGAGGCTGGGGGCCGCGCTGGCTCCGGTGTCCACGCTGCTGCGGGTGCGGGCGTTCGGCGAGGGCGCGCTCGACGTGTTCGACCGGATGGAGAACCTGGCGCCCAGATTGAACAGGACACGGTTGAGCAGGACGCGGCCGGCCGGGGCACGGCAGGACGGGACGCGTTCGGGCGGCCCGGACGGGCCGTTCCGCCGGCCGGCCACCGGGGACGACGGCGAGCCCGCGCGGGAGCCGACCCTCACCGGCACCCGCCGCTGAGCGGCGAGGCCGATCCGAGGGCGATCCGAGGCCGGAAGAAGAGGCCGGGCACAAGAGGCCGGGCACAAGAGGCCGGGCACAAGAGGCGGTGGGCCCGCTGTGCGGGCCCACCGGGGGTGTTCAGAACGTGTGCGCGAGCACGGGGATCAGTGCTCGTCGTGACGGCGGCGCCAGCGCTCCTCCATGCGCTCCATGAAGCTGCGGCGCTGGGGGCGGCGGCCTCGGGTGCGGGACGACTGGGAGTCACCGAACCCGTTCATGCGTTTCCAGCTCGACAGGCCCCAAAGACAGGTGGCCAGCATGACCACGAAGCCGGCGGCACCGAGCCAGATCAATGCCGCGACGACGCCGACCATCAGCAGGACCACGCCGAGTGCGAAGCCTATGGAGGCCTTCACCAGGCGGCGCTTGTAGTGGCTGCGCGGATCACTGATCCGTACGGTGTTCGCCCACTTCGGGTCCTCGGCGTAGAGGGCCTGCTCGATCTGGTCGAGCAAGCGCTGCTCGTGCTCAGACAGCGGCACGGCGCCTCCCAAGGACGGCCCCATTCAGGGGAAGACGGCAACGGACGACGCGGGGTGTCCGAACCTCGCGGTCGGTTATCCCCAGAATACGAGGCCTCAGACGTAGGCGAAAGAAAACGACCAACGCGGTCCAAACCGGAGGCGACGTCATGGACCTATTGGACCAAACGGACGACGAACAAGCGACGCCGGCTTCACCGCGTCCGGGCCGAAGCGGCGGGCGGCCCGGTCCATGGCCTGCTCCGCCTCCCGCCAGCCCGTCTCCCGTTCGCCCAGGCCGAGCTGGCGGGTCGCCGCAGCGGCCGGGCCGAGGTTCTCCACGCGCACCCCGACCAGCCGCAGTCGCACCCGTTCCAGTCCTGCCGCCTCGTAGAGCTCGCATGATGTGTCGTAGATCTCCTTCGCGACGTCCGTGGCCTCGCGCAGCGTACGCGACCGGGTGATGGTGGTGAAGTCCGAGCGGCGGAGTTTGACGCTGACGGTGCGGCCGACGTGCCCGGCGGCGCGCAGCCGCGCGGCGACCCGCTCCGACAGCCGGAGCAGCTCACGCCTGATCGTCTCGGGGTCGTCGACGTCGTGCGGGAACGTCTCCTCGTTGCCGATGCTCTTGTCGGGCGCGTGCGGCACCACTCGGCGTTCGTCGCGCCCCCAGGCGAGGGCCGCCAGGTGCGTGCCGGCGACGCCGAGCTCACGCCGGAGCGTCGCCACCGGCACCTGGGCCAGGTCGCCCACGGTCCGGATGCCGAGCCGTACGAGGGCCTGCTCGGTGCGCTCGCCCACCCCCCACAGGGCGGCGACCGGCAGCGGGTGCAGGAACTCCACCACCTTGCCGGCCGGGACCACGAGCAGGCCGTCCGGCTTGCACTGCCGTGAGGCGAGCTTGGCCACGAACTTCGTGCTCGCCACGCCCACCGAGCAGGTGATGCCGTACTGCTCGGCGACCTGGGTGCGGATCATCCGGGCGATCGCGGCGGGACTGCCGAGCCTGCGCCTCGCCCCGCCCACGTCCAGGAACGCCTCGTCGGAGGCGATCGGCTCGACCTCGGGTGTGATCGCCTTGAAGATCTCCATGACGCCGCGGGACACCTCGGAGTACTTGCCGTGGCTGGGCGGGATCACGGTCGCCTGCGGGCAGACGCGCCGGGCGCGGGTCATCGGCATCGCGGAGTGGACGCCGAACCGGCGGGCCTCGTAGGTCGCGCTCAGGACGACCCCGCGCGCGCCCGCCGCGCCCACGATGACCGGGGTGCCCCGGAGCTCCGGGTGGTCGAGCAGCTCGACGCTCGCGAAGAAGGCGTCCATGTCCACGTGCAGGATCGGGCAGCCGCTGTCGTCGACGGGCCCCTCCGGCGGCGGCGACGGATCCCGGGGCAGCAGCTGGTTCCGGGACATGACGTCACCTTACCCGACCGCTCCCCCACCAACCCCACCCCACCCGAACGTCTTTTCTATTCGCGTCCGACCACGGTCGCCCGCGTCTGTTCGCGGGGTCTGTTCGCGCGTCTATTCACGGTACGCGATGGCGTGGATCTGGGTGGCGATGTCCCGCAGCACGGGATGGGTGGCCGCCGCCCGCTCCAGCGCGACCAGGCCGTCGGGGTCGCTCTCGGCCAGCATGCCCGGCACGAGGTCGGCGAAGATCCGCACGCCGTGCACCTCGCCGACGGCGAACCCCGCCGTGCCCAGCAGCGCGGCCAGCGTCTCCCGGGAGAAGCGGCGCGGCGTCGGGTCGCGGTCGCCCCAGCGGCCCCCCGGGTCCGACAGCACCTGGCGGGCCTCGTCGAAGTGCCCGGCCAGGGAGCGGTGGACGGCCGCGGCGACCGAGTTGGCGGCGAGCACGCTCACCACGCCGCCCGGCCGCAGGATGCCGGCGACGGCGCGCAGGGCGCCCGCCGGGTCCTCGACGTACTCCAGCACGCTGTGGCACAGGACCAGGTCGGCGCTGCCGGGCTCCAGCAGGTCGCCGAGGTCGGCGGCGTCGCCCTGCAGGCCCTTGACCCCGACGCCCGTCTCGGCGGCGCGGCGCTCCAGGGCGGCCAGCGAGTCGGGGGTCGGGTCGACCACGGTCACGACGTGGCCCAGTGTGGCCAGCGGCACGGCGAAGCCGCCGGTGCCGCCGCCCGCGTCCACGATGTCGAGGGTCTCGCGCCCGAGGGCGGCCGTCCGCTCGGCGAGGACCGCGCGCAGCGCCTCCCAGACGACGGCGCGGCGTGTGGCGTCACGCACTTGCGGCCTCCTCCCGGCTCAGAGCGACAGCGAGGGCTTGAGCTGCTTGAAGCGGGCCAGCAGGCCGTTGACGAACTGCGGCGACTCGTCGGTCGACAGCTCCGCCACCAGATGCACCCACTCGCTGATCACCACACCCTCGGGGACCTCCTCCGACCACAGCATCTCGTACGTGCCGCCGCGCAGGACGTTGCGGTCCACGGCGGGCATGCGCTCCAGGGTCCAGCCCTCGGCGTACGTCGAGATCAGCTCGTCGATGCGGTCCAGGTGCCGGACCACGCCCTCGACGAGGAAGGAGGTGTACTCGTTGACCGGCGGGTCCGCCCGCTCCACCCGCTCGGCGAGCACGTCGAGCGGGCTCACCTGCCGGGCCTCGGCTTCGAAGAGGACGTCCAGCGCGCGGCGGCGGGCCTTCCCCCGAGCCGACACGTCAGGCCCGACCGAGGTACTCGCCGGTGCGAGTGTCGACCTTGACCTTCTCGCCGGTGGTGATGAAGAGGGGGACCTTGATCTCGGCGCCGGTCTCCAGCGTGGCGGGCTTGGTGCCACCGGTCGAGCGGTCGCCCTGCAGGCCGGGATCGGTGTGGGCGATCGTCAGCTCGGCGGCCGCCGGGAGGTCGACGTACAGCGGGTTGCCCTCGTTGAAGGCGATGGTCGCGGTGGTGTTCTCCAGCATGTAGTTGGCGGCGGTGCCCACCACGGACCGCGCGACGTTGACCATGTCGTAGGTCTCGGTGTCCATGAACACGAAGTCGTCGCCGTCGAGGTAGGAGTACTGCATCTCCCGCTTGTCGACGTTCGCCACGTCGACCTTCACGCCGGCGTTGAAGGTCTTGTCGACGACCTTCCCGGACATGACGTTCTTCAGCTTGGTACGGACGAACGCGCCGCCCTTACCCGGCTTGACGTGCTGGAACTCGACAACGGCCCACAACTCTCCGCCGTCGAGCTTGAGCACGAGTCCGTTCTTCAGGTCGTTCGTCGTCGCCACGTGCGTCTCCCGCGTGCGGCTGCCCTAGAGGACGAGCAGCTCCTTGGTCGTCAGTGTGAGAAGCTCCGGCCCGTCAGCACGCGTGACCAGCGTGTCCTCGATGCGCACACCGCCCGCGCCCGGAAGATAGACCCCCGGCTCGACGGTGATCGGAACTCGATCCTCTAGTCTACCGGTCCTGCCAGGGCCCAGGAACGGCAGCTCGTGGATCTCCAGGCCGACCCCGTGCCCCAGCCCGTGGCCGAACCGCTCGGCGTGGCCCGCTCCGGCGATCACCTCGCGCGCCGCCGCGTCCACCTCGCCGGCCGTCGCCCCCGGCCGTACGGCGTGGCGGCCCGCGCGCTGCGCCCGCCGCACGAGGTCGTACAGGTCGCGCTGCCAGGCGGCGGGCGGGCCCACCGCGACCGTGCGGGTCATGTCGGCGTGGTAGCCGCCGTACCGCGCGCCGAAGTCCATCGTCACGAGGTCGCCGCGCTCGACGCGCCGCTCCGAGGGCGAGTGGTGCGGGATCGAGCCGTTCGGGCCGCTCGCCACGATGGAGTCGAAGGCGGGCCGGTCCGCGCCGAGTTCGACCATGGCGACCTCCAGCCACCGGGCGATCTCCCGCTCCGTGACGCCGGGGGCGACGCGCTCCACGACGAGGGAGAACGCCTCGTCGGTGAGCGCGCACGCGCGGCGCAGCGCCTCGATCTCCGCCTCGTCCTTGACCGCGCGCAGGGTCTCCACCAGGCCGCCGGCCGGGGTGAGGGCGGGGCGGCGTCCGGGGTGACTGCCGGACGGCCGCTCGGAGAGCCGCTGGAACAGCCCGACCGGCATGTGGTCGCCCTCCACCAGGACCCGCTCCGCGCCCGCGCACCGGTCGAGCAGCGCCCCCGCCACGTCGCGGTCCTCGACGACCTCGACTCCCGCGCACACCGCCTCGGCCGTCTCCCGGTAGCGCGAGTCGGTGGCGAGGGCGGCCTCCCCCGCCGCGGTGACGAGCACGGCGGCGTTGGAGCTGGTCAGCCCGGTCAGGTAACGCACGTTGACCGGCCAGGTGACGAGGACCGCCCCGGCCTCGTGCTCCCCCAGCGCCTCGGCCAGCCGCGCGCGCCGCCTGGCGTGGGTCTCCTCGGCGGTCTTGTCGGAAGTCTTGTCGGCGGTCCTGTCGGCGGTCCTGTGGACATCGGTCACGAACGGACTTTACCGCCGTCCTCCGGGCATCCCCGCAGACCGCGCGTACCCTGCCTGGGACCGGCGACCGGGCCGCGGGTCAGGACGCCAAATCCCTGATCTTCTCGATGAGCCCGACGCGCTCCTCGTGGGTGTGCGCGAAGGGGGCGACGTTGAGCGTGGTGACCCCGGCCTCGCGCAGCGCCGCGATCCGCTCCCTGACGTGACCCTCCGAGCCGGCCAGGGAGATGTGTTCCAGCAGTTCTCTCGGCACCAGCGCCTCGGCCTCCTTCTTCCTGCCCTCCAGGTAGAGGTTCTGGATCTGCTCGGCCTCCTTCTCGTAGCCGTAGCGGCGGGCGAGGTCGTTGTAGAAGTTCCTGCCCTTGGCGCCCATGCCGCCGATGTAGAGGGCGGCCATCGAGCGGCCCAGGTCCAGCACGTCCTCGACGTCGTCGCCGATCGCCAGCACGGCCTGCGCGATCACGTCCAGTTCGCCGAGCGCGGGGTCCCGGCGCTCCCGCCCGGCGGCCAGCGACGCGCCCCACACCTCCCCGGCCTTCTCGGGCATGAAGAAGATCGGCTCCCAGCCCTCGGCGAGCTCGGCGGCCAGCTCGACGTTCTTCGGCCCGATCGCCGCGACGACGATCGGGATGCGCTCGCGCACCGGGTGGTTGATCAGCTTGAGCGGCTTGCCGAGGCCGGTGCCGCCCTCCAGCGGAAGGGTGTAGTGCCGTCCCTCGTACTCCAGCCGCTCGCGCCGCCAGACCTTGCGGCAGATCTCGATGATCTCGCGGGTGCGGCCGAGCGGCGCGTCGTACGGCACGCCGTGGAAGCCCTCGATCACCTGCGGGCCGGAGGCGCCGAGGCCGAGGGTGAAACGCCCGTCGGACACGTAGTCGAGGCCCGCGGCCGTCATGGCCAGCAGGGCCGGCGTTCTGGAGTAGATCGGCAGGATGCCCGAGGCGATCCGCAGCCGCTCGGTCCGCGCCGCGATGTAGCCGAGCTGGCTGACCGCGTCGAAGCTGTACGCCTCGGCGACGAACACGATGTCCAGCCCGGCCCTCTCGTAGTCGGCCAGCTCCGCGACCGTCTCCTTGAAGTCCCCTGAGTAGTTGAGGGCCATCCCGATCCGCATCCGCCTCGTCCTTCCGCGCGTACACCGGTGAGTAACCGAATGATGTTCCGTCGGCGTGACCAAGGCTAACGACCCGGACCGGCCGCGGCCACCTCGCTCAGGGGCGGCACAGGGGGTCTGGTAGCGGCTCGGCGGCGACTCAGGGGCGGTTCAGGGGCGGTTCAGGGGCGGTTCAGGGGCGGTTCAGGGGCGGTTCAGGGGCGGAGGGCGACACCGCCGAGCACCGGCAGGGCCACCCCGCGCAGGGGCAGCGCGTCGGGCTCGGGCCGCCACCGGTTCAACTCGACGACCCCGGGTTCCACCAGGTCGAACCCGTCGAAGAACCTGGCGATCTGCGTGGCGGGCCGGGCCTCGAACGGCGCGTTGGCCCTGCTGTAGACACTGCCCATCGCGGCCATCTCATCCGGAAGGGGATCGGAGCTGACATGCGAGATCACGACGTGACTGCCCGAGGGGAGCAACTCGCGATAGGCGGCCATGAGCCCCTCCGGGTCCTCCTCGTCGCGCACGAAGTGGAGGCACGACACCAGCAGCAGCGCCACGGGCCGGTCGAGGGCGAAGCCGTTCGCCTGCGCCGCGGCGACGACCTCCTCCGGCCGCCGCAGGTCGGCCAGCGCGAAGCGCACCCGGGGATCGCCTTCGAGCAGCGCCCGCGCGTGCGCCGCCACCACCGGGTCGTTGTCCACGTACGTCACCCGCACGTCGGGCGAGACGTCGAGGGCGATCTCGTGGACGTTGCCCTGCGTCGGAAGCCCCGCGCCGAGGTCGAGGAAGGCGCGGATGCCACGTTCGCGGGCCAGGAAGCGCACGGCCCGGCCGAGGAAGGCGCGGTTCTCCTGTACGGCCTCCCGCACGTGGCCCTGCGACAGTTCGATGATCCGCTCGGCCGCCGCCCGGTCGGCGGGCAGGTGGTTCTTGCCGCCCAGATAGTAGTCGTACATCCGGGCGACGTTGGGCCGCGTGACGTCGAACCCACCGGGCGCCTGCTCCGTCATGACACGCTCCCGCTCGGCCGGATGATTCCTCATGATCATAATGGTCGGCCCGGCAAACGGCGCCGATTCGGGCAAATCAGTCGGCGCCGGTGTCGGCGCTGCGTCGACGCCGGGACGCGGCGGGTCTGCTCGGCGCGTGGTCCGCAGCCGGGCCGGGCCGCGGTGGGCCTGCGCGACCACACGGCGGGCGGCATGCCGGCGCTGCGGGGTGTCGTCACGGGCGCCGGCGTCCGGCCGAGGGTCTCGACGGCGGTCTCCCCCGTGGCCTTACCGGTGGCCTCACCGGCGATCTCCCCCGTTGGCTCCCCGGAGTCGCCGCAGGTCGTCCGGGGTGTCCACGTCCGCCGGGTCGCCCGCGTCGTCGCAGGCCACGGCCGTGACGAGTCCGGGATGGGCGCGCAGGAAGGGACGGGCGCCCACGTCGCCCACGGCGAGCGCCTCGACCTCCGCGAAGTGCTCGCGGGCGATCAGTACGGGGTTGCGCGGCACGCCTCCGTACGCGGCGACGGCGACCCGGGCGCCGTCCCGGAACGCCGCGACCAACCGGCGCACCGCCTCGGGCCGTACGAGGGGCTGGTCGGCGAGGGCGATCACCACCGCGGCGGCGGACGGCGGGAGCGCACGCAGCCCGGCCCGCAGCGACGAGCCCATGCCCGTCTCCCACAGGGGGTTCCGCACGACGACCGCGCCGACCTCCGCATCCTCAGCCGCGCCCTTGGCCATGCCCCCGAGCGCCTCCGCGACCGCGCCGACCTCCACCTCCTCAGTCGCGCCTCCGGTCGCGTGCTCGACCGGGTCCGCCCCCACGCCCGCCTTCGTATCACCGGCCGCCTTCTCCACCGCGCTCTCGGTCATGCCCTTGAGTTCGGCCTCGACTGCGGCCTCGGCGGCTCCGACCACGACCAGGACGGGCCGGCACCCGCCCTCCGCGAGCAGCCGGACGCCTCGCCCGGCGAGGCGCTCCCCCTCGAACTCCACCAGGGCCTTGGGCCCGCCGAACCTGCTGCCGCCCCCGGCCGCCAGCAGCAGCCCGGCGACGACCTCCTCGTCCGTCACGTCACCGCTCGCCGTGGATGCGACCGGAGGTCTCGGTGAGCGGCCTGCCGCTGCCGCCCCAGCGGAGCCGGATCAGCTCCGCCGCGATCGACACGGCGGTCTCCTCGGGCGTGCGCGCCCCGAGATCGAGCCCGATGGGCGAGCGCAGCCGGGACAGCTCCTCCTCCGACAGCCCGGCCTCGCGCAGCCGCGCCAACCGGTCCTCGTGGGTGCGCCGCGACCCCATCGCCCCCACGTACGCCGCCGGGGTGCGCAGCGCCGCCTCCAGCAGCGGCACGTCGAACTTCGGGTCGTGGGTGAGCACGCAGATCACGGTGCGCCCGTCGACCTCGGTGGTGGTCAGGTAGTCGTGCGGCCAGGCCACCACGACCTCGTCGGCCTCGGGGAACCGCTTGGCGGTCGCGAAGACCGGCCGCGCGTCGCACACCACCACGTGGTAGCCGAGGAAGCGGCCGATCCGCGCGACGGCCGCGGCGAAGTCGATGGCGCCGAAGACCAGCATGCGCGGCGGCGGCGCGAAGGAGAGCACGAACACCGGCAGGTCGTCCAGCCGCCGCTCGCCGTCCGGGCCGTACCGCCGCACGCCCGTCAGGCCCTGCGCCAGCATGCCGCGCGCGTCGTCGTCCACCGCGTCGTCGAGCCGGGCGGAGCCGAGCGAGCCCGTCGCCCGGTCCGGCCACACCACGCGGCGGGCGCCCACCCGGCCGGGACCGCCGATGATCGTGGCCACCGCGACCGGCCGCCGCGTCGCGACGGCCGCGGCGATCTCCCCCAGCTCCGGGTAGTCGCGCCGCGACACCGGCTCCACGAACACGTCGATGATCCCGCCGCAGGTCAGCCCGACCGCGAACGCGTCGTCGTCGCTCACGCCGTACCGCTCCAGCACCGGCGTCCCGTCCCCGGCGACCCGTGTGGCGAGCTCGTACACCGCCCCCTCGACGCAGCCGCCCGACACGCTGCCGACCGCCTCGCCGTCGAGCACGGCCATCGCCGCCCCCGGCGGGCGCGGCGCGCTGCGGAACGTGCCGACGACGGTGGCGAGCCCGAACCGCCGCCCCGACTCCCACCACTCCAGCACCTGGTCGAGCAGATCACGCATCGGCCCCTCCCCTCCGTACGGCCCCGCGCGGATCCGCGCGCCGACCGGCCAGCAGCGCGGCCAGGTCCTCGAACGCGGCCAGGCTGTGCCCGGCCAGGAAGTCCGTGACGTACGGCAGCGCCGCGCGGATGCCCGCGGTCAGCGGCCGGTAGGCGGGGTCGCCCTTGTGCGGGTTGACCCACACCACCCGGCGGGCGAGCCGCGAGAGCCGGGCCATCTGCGCGCCGAGGAGGTCGGCCGGTCCGCGTTCCCAGCCGTCGGAGGCGATCACGACGATCGCTCCCCGGGGGTCGGGCAGCCGCAGCAGGGCCCGCACCTCCTCGCCCAGCCTGGTGCCGCCGCTCCAGTCCGGGATGGCGGCCGAGCACTCGTCCATGGCGAGGCCGGGATCGTGGTGGCGCAGCGCGCCGGTGATCCTCGTCAGGCGCGTTCCCGCGCTGAACACCTCGGTCGCCCGGGGCTCCGCCCGCACCATCGCGTGCGCGAACCGCAGCAGGGTGTCGGCGTAGGCGGCCATCGAACCGCTGACGTCGACGACCAGGACGACCCGGTGCGGCCGGCGCCGGCGGGCGCGGCGGCGCGGCCGGGCGGGCTCCCCGCCGTCGCGCAGGATCTCCCTGATCGTGCGCCGCCTGTCGTACGCCGGACCGTGGGGCGACGGACGGTACCGCCGCGACCTGCGCGTCTGTCTCGTGCCGCGCAGCAGCGCGAGCAGGCGGTGGACCTCCCGCCGCTCCGCCTCGCTCATCCGCGCCACGTCCCGGTGCCGCAGCACCTCGATCTCGCTCGCCGTGGCCGGCGGCGCCCCCGGCTCGCCGGTGGTCCGCGGGCCGCCCGTGTCGTACGGCGCCGCCACCGGCCGGGCCACCGATACGGCCGTTCCGCGGACGCGGTGTGCCGGCCGGAGGGAGGCGGAGAAGTAGGCGGCGAAGCAGCGGTCGTACCGGGGCAGGTCGTCGGGGCCCGCGCACAGGGTGAGACGGCCCGCCCAGTAGACGTCCCGTGCCACGGCGGCGTCGAGGTGGGCGAGTGCCGCCAGGAAGTTCTGCGTGCGCTGGGGGTCGGCCGGCACTCCGGCCGCCCGCAGCGTCCGGGCGAATCCGACCAGCCCGCCGGTGATCCGCTCGGCGTCGCCCGCCTGCCGTGGTCCGGCCCCCTGCGCTTCGGAACTCTGCATTTCGGAACTCCGCGCTTCGGAACTCCGCGGTTCGGGCGTGCGCTCGGCGGGGCGGCGGGCGCCGGGGTCAGTCACGTCCGCCGTCCGCGTGGAGCAGCCCTCCCGCGCGCACCGTCTCCTGGTCCTCCCGGTGCTTGAGCAGGGCGCCGAGCGTGGCGGCGGCCAGGGCCGGGTCGAGTTCCGCCGCGCCGAGCGTGAGCAGGGCCTCCGCCCAGTCGAGCGTCTCCGCGACGCCGGGCGGCTTGAGCAGGCCGGCCGCGCGCATCCGCCCGGCGGCCCGCGCCACGTCCGCCGCGAGCCGTTCGGCGCAGCCGGGCAGGCGCCGCCGCACGATGGCCACCTCCCGGTCGAAACCCGGGTGCTCAAGCCAGTGGTAGAGGCAGCGCCGTTTGAGCGCGTCGTGCACCTCACGGGTCCGGTTCGAGGTCAGGACGACGACGGGCGGGGTCGGTGCGCTGATCGTCCCGATCTCCGGCACCGAGATCGTGAAGTCCGACAGCACCTCCAGCAGGAAAGCCTCGAACTCGTCGTCCGCCCGGTCGATCTCGTCCACCAGCAGCACGCTGGGCTGCGTCTCCAGGGCCCGCAGCAGCGGCCGGGCGATCAGGAACCGCCGGTCGTAGATCTCGCCCTCCAGCGCGGCCACGTCGGCGCTCCCCGCCGCCTCTGCCGCCTTGAGGTGGAGGAGCTGGCGGGGGAAGTCCCAGTCGTACATGGCCTGGGCGGCGTCCAGGCCCTCGTGGCACTGCAGCCTGATGAGCGGCGCGCCGAGGATCGCCGCCAGCGTCTTGGCCAGCTCGGTCTTGCCGACGCCCGCCTCGCCCTCCAGGAACAGCGGCCGCCCCATCTTGAGCGCGAGATAGGCCGCCGTCGTGAGCCCCTCGTCGGGCAGGTAGTCGTGGTGGTCGAGCAGCTCCGCCAGCCCCGCCGGCGAGTCGATGTCGGAGATGGTGGTGGTCCGCCGCAGCACACGGACAGGCTACGCGCAGGCCGTTCCGCCCCGCTCTGGCCGAATCCGCCAAAGCCGGGCGACCCGGAGACGCCGCCTTGGCACAATCCCACAGCGCTCCCCCACGCGGTCACCGGACCGGCGGGCGAGGCAGGCGCCCGGGTCCCTGCCGGTCCCCTCAGGCCGGGTCGGCGTCCGGTGGTCGATCGGCGACGAGGTCCAGGCTGTCGCGTCGCCCGGCACTCCTTAGGGTCGGAGCATGACCGACGACCCGAGTCTGCCCCGGCCCGCCTGCCTCGCCGGCTCCCCCGCCGGGCGGGCGCTCGCCGCCGAACTCGCCGCCCGATGGGCGGAGCCACACCGCCGCTACCACACGACGGCCCACCTGCGGGCGGTCCTGGCCGCGGTCGAGCCGCTGGCCGCCCAGGCCGCGGACGCCGACGCCGTACGGCTGGCCGCGTGGTTCCACGACGCCGTCTACGACGGGCGGCCCGGACGGGACGAGGAGCGCAGCGCCCAGCTCGCCCAGTCCCGGCTGCCCGCCTGCGGTCTGCCCCCGGCGCGGGTCGCCGAGGTCGCCCGGCTGGTGCGGCTCACGGCGGGCCACACGTACGAGCCCGGGGACGCGAACGCGGCCGTCCTGTGCGACGCCGACCTCGCGATCCTCGGAGCGCCGCCCGAGACGTACGAGGCGTACACGAGGGCCGTGCGCGAGGAGTACCGGCACGTGCCCGGCGACGCCTTCCGGGCCGGCCGCGCCGCGGTGCTGCGGGCGCTGCTCGGCAAGCCCCGCCTGTTCGGCACTCCCGTCGGCCGGGACCTGTGGGAGGACCGCGCGCGCGAGAACATGACCCGTGAACTCGCCGATCTGGAAGAGCGCGCCTTTACAAAGTAGATCTGTTTCGCGTCTTCGGGAGGCGCAGGCCGGACGCGCGCAACCGCCGTACCAGCTCCTGGCTCCCGACCGGCTCGGCTCCCAGGAGGACGGCCCGGTCGTAGACCGTCTCCGGCACGTCGTAGTGGTCCCGGTCGAAGGCGCGTTCCGGCACGTCGAGCAGGCGGGCGAACTCGTGCAGTTCCCGCAGTGACGAGTCGCTGACCAGATGGGACCAGAGCAGCCCCCGGGGACCTGGCCAGTTCGGCCGGTCGATCAGCACCGCCATGCGCTCTCCCGTCGTCGCCGATCAGCATAAGCCGATGACACGGGCATGGGTCGCGGCCAAAGCCGAGGTCGATTTCGCCGACGCTCCCCAGATTTGCCTGGTAGGTACCCCTGGGGGTATAAGGGAGGCATGCAGATGAACGAGGCGATGGTCGGCGACGCGGTGACGCGACTGCGGAGGGCTCATGGCCAGCTCGCCGGGGTGATCGCGATGATCGAGGCCGGCGAGGACTGCACCAAGGTGCTGACCCAGCTGGCCGCGGCTTCCAAGGCGATCGACCGGGCGGGGTTCAGGCTGGTGGCCAGCGGGCTGCGACACTGCCAGGCGGCGCAGGAGCGGGGCGAGGAGACTCCGATGAGCGTGGCCGAGCTGGAGAAGCTGTTCCTGGCCCTCGCGTAGGCGACTCTTCCGGAAAGGCTCGCTTTTCCATATCCCGACGATACCCCCCGGGGTATATACACCGGAGGTTGCAGTGACTTTGGACGTCGATCCGACCCGCTTCGCGCAGGCGCATGGCGAGGGTGCCACCGTGGCCGGCGTCCGGGAAGCCGGGCTGGAGGTCCCCGGGCGGCCGGGTGACGCGCGACGCGGGCGGCTCACCGGTAGCCCCTTTTTTTGCTCGTCACATACCCCCGGGGGTACCAGGAGAGAAGTATTCCCCTCGGTGCCGATCGAGGGTGAGCCGGTCGCGGTGTTCTCCCGCGGCAGCCTCCTGGTCGCCTCGTCGTACGCGACCCCGGCTCGGCCACGCGGCCTGGCCACCCCACCTGAGAAACCGAGAAGGAAACCGTGAACACCGAACTCCCGAACACCGGATCCCCGGACATCGACACCGCCACCGCCCGTGCGCTGATGGCCGCCAACCCCGACGTGCTCGTCGTGGACGTGCGGACCCCCGCCGAGTTCGAGACCGCGCACATCGGCGGCGCGATCAACCTGCCGTTCGACCAGGTCGACGCCCACCTGCGGCGGATCGTCGCCGACGCCGGCGGGCGGATGCTGCTCGTCTGCCAGTCCGGCGGCCGCGCCACCCAGGCGCGCAAAAGGCTCTGCGAGGCGGGGCTGCCCGACACGGTCGTGCTCGCCGGAGGGATGAACGCCTGGATCGCCTCCGGCGCTCCGGTGGTGCGCGGAAGGCAACGATGGAGCCTGGAGCGCCAGGTTCGCCTGGTCGCGGGCGGCCTCGTGCTCGCCTCGATCGTGGCCGACCTGTGGCTGCCGGGGGCGCGCTTCGCAGGCGTCCTCGTCGGCGCGGGCCTGATGTTCGCCGGTCTGACCGACACCTGCGCGATGGGCATGCTGCTCGCCCGCCTGCCCTACAACCGGGGCGCGACCACCGACGTGGACGCCGCCCTCGCCTGTATCCGCCGCCCCGGCCGCGGCGCGGCCTGACGGATCAGGGAAACACCATGACCGCTCTCACCCTCGTCGGCGCCGTCGTCGTCGGTCTGACCCTGGGCCTGTTCGGCGGCGGTGGCTCGATCCTGACCGTCCCCCTGCTCGTCTACGTCGCCGGCGTCCCGGCCAAGGCGGCGATCGCCATGTCCCTGTTCGTCGTCGGGGCGACCAGCGTGGTCAGCGCCGTCGGTCACGCCCGCGCCTGCCGCATCCGGTGGAGGACCGGGCTGGTTTTCGGCCTCGCCGGAATGGCCGGTGCGTACGGTGGCGGCCTCCTCGGGCCGCACCTGCCCGCGACGGCACTGCTGGCGGGGTTCGCGCTGATGATGATGGCCACCGCCGCCGCCATGATCCGGGGACGCAGGCCGGCCGGGCCCGCGCCGGCCCGCAAGGATCTGCCGATCCTGCACGTCGTCGCCGAGGGCGTCGTCGTCGGCCTGGTCACCGGAGTGGTCGGAGCCGGCGGTGGGTTCCTCGTCGTCCCCGCGCTGGTGTTGCTCGACGGCATGCCAATGGCCACGGCCGTCGCCACCTCCCTGGTGGTGATCGCGATGAAGTCCTTCGCCGGGCTGGCCGGCTACCTGCAGACCGTCCCGGTCGACTGGTCGATCGCCCTGCCCGTCACCGCGGCGGCGGTCGTCGGCGGTCTGGCCGGGGGGTGGCTCGCCGGGCGCATCCAGGCCGACCGCCTGCGCAAGGGGTTCGGCTGGTTCGTGCTCGTGATGGGCGGCTTCGTGCTCATCCAGCAGGCCCCGTCCACTCTGTTCCACGCCGCGTGGGGCGTCGCCGCACTACTGACCGGCGCCTCCGTCGCGGCAGCAGGGATCGTCCGTCCACTCCTGCGCAAGGGACGCCACCGTGACCACCTGGGCCCCGCGCACCGGGGGACTCAGCCGCACCCGACGGCGCGAGCGGAGAAAGGCGAGGTGGGACACGCAGGAGGAAACGCGCACACGGTGGAGGTGCTGGGGCGCGCGCTCACCACCGGCCGGCCCACCGCCGCCGAGCTGCCCGCACGGGTCGCCACCGCCCCTTCGCGGGGCCGCGGCACCTCACCCGACCATGACCGATCGGTACCCCTGGGGTATCAAGCGAATAGGAGGAAACCGATGTTCTTCACGCAGTACTACCTGGACTGCCTGTCTCAGGCCTCGTACCTGATCGGAGACACGTCGACGGGCCGGGCGGTGGTGGTGGACCCACGGCGCGACGTGTCCGAATACCTCACCGACGCCGAGGCGCATGGGCTGCGAATCGAAGGAGTGATCAACACTCACTTCCACGCCGACTTCCTCGCCGGCCACCTGGAGCTGGCCGCGCGCACCGGCGCCTGGATCGGCTACGGTCGCGCCGCCGAGGCCGAGTACGCGATCCGCAGGCTGTCCGACGGCGAACGGATCGAACTCGGCGACGTCGTGCTGGAGATCCTGGAGACGCCCGGGCACACGCCGGAGTCGATCAGCGTCCTGGTCCTCGAACACGCCGCCGACTCGGTCCCGTACGGCGTGCTGACCGGAGACGCGCTGTTCATCGGCGACGTGGGACGACCCGACCTGCTCGCCTCGCTCGGCATGACCTCCGACCAGCTCGGGCGCATGCTCTACGACAGCGTCCAGCACAAGCTGATGGGCCTGCCCGACGAGGTGCGGATCTTCCCCGCCCACGGCGCCGGCTCGGCCTGCGGCAAGAACCTGTCCACCGAGCGGACCTCGACGATCGGCATGCAGCGGGTGACCAACTACGCCTGCCGGCCGATGAGCGAGCAGGAGTTCCTGTCCATCGTCACCGAGGGACAGCCGCCCGCGCCCGGCTACTTCATCTTCGACGCCGTGCTCAACCGCAAGAACCACGACCTGCTGGACGTCGCCGCGCACGCCCGGCCGCTGACGGCCGAGGAGTTCCTCGCCCGGCGAGCCGCCGGCGCGGTGGTGCTCGACGCCCGCGACGCGCAGGAGTTCGCCCTGGCCCACCTGCGCGGCTCGCTCAGCGTCCCGGCGGACGGCCGGTTCGCCGAACGGGCCGGCACGGTCATCGAACCGGGCAGCGAGATCGTCGTCGTCGCCCCGCAGGACCGCGAGGTGGAGGTCGTCACCCGGCTGGCCCGCATCGGCTTCGACACGGTGACCGGCTACCTGCGCGAACCGGAGGCCGCCTTCCTCGCCGGGTCCGACGAGATCGCCCACTCCACCCGCCTGACCGCTACCGAGCTGTGCGAGGCGCTCCGAGCCGAGCGGCCTCCGTTCCTGCTCGACGTCCGCAACGCGAGCGAGCTCGCGGACGGCGGCGTCGAGGGAGCGGTCAACATCCCGCTCGCCCAGCTCCCGGCCCGGCTGGCCGAGGTTCCGGACGACCGTCCCGTCGTCGTCTACTGCGCCGGCGGCGCCCGTTCCGCCATCGCGGTCAGCCTGCTGGAGCACAGCGGACGCGCCCAGGCGAGCGACCTCATCGGCGGATACGGCGCCTGGCTGAGCGCCTTCACCCCCTCCTCCGCCGGTTCCCGATCCTCAGGTGACCTCCGCTGATCCCGTGCCGGCCGGGGACGTTCGCCACGGTCGCCGGAACAGTCACCTCTCTGTTTAGGGAGGAAAGATGAAGGAGAGATTCGCGCGGAAGCCCGCGGGCGAGCGGCGCAGGAGCCGCCGTCCGGGACGGTCGAGGCAGTGGGCCGATCTCACCCCGAGGCGGCGGGCGGTGCTCCTGACGCTCGCGTCGGTGGAACTCTCGCTGACCGCGACCGCCGCCGTCGACCTGTTCCGCCGCCCGCGGACTCGGTTGCGCGGTCGCAAGGCCCTCTGGTGGCTCGCCCTGGCCGTCCAGCCCTTCGGGCCCATCGCGTACCTCGCTCTGGCCCGCAGGCCGAGGAGGACGTAACCCGTGGCGGTGCGGAGCCGGGGGGATTCCGCGCGTTCCGCTTCCGGCGTCGCGGGCGGGCGGATGTGACCGGCTGATGTCGTGCCGGTCACATCCGCGTGGGGCGACCGCGAGAAGACCCGGAGCGGCTCTGCCGAAAGGCCGCCCTCTACGCCTCCGGCCGTCTCCGCGTTCCGGGCCGGTCGGCGGCTAGCACTTGCCCTTCACGCGCTTGCATTTCGGACAGCACTTGTACTTGCGATGGTTCGTGCAGCGATAAGAGCACTTGGGCGGCTTCGGTTTCGCGACGGACGCGCCGGGAGCCGCCTGCGAGACGGCGACGCCGCCGGAGATCGTGGACGCCCGCACCGGGGATCCCGCCGCCGGCCAGAGCGCGACCGTCGTGAGCAGCGCCGAGCCGATGGTCATGCCGAGTCGCCTTCCTCGCATGGCCGTTCTCCTCTCCGATCACGTCACACGTGGGTTCGGGTGTTCCTCTTCCATAGTCCGGACCGGTTCCGGAATGCGTCCAGACCATCGGCCGACACGCGACATGATCCGGGGTGAATCAATTACGATTCCCTATCTCCCAATCGACGTGGAGCGGCCGGAGTCCGTTTGGATTAATCCCCGATGGGCGTTTTCCGGTATTCTCCCGGCACGGGATCTACGTTCTCCCGGAACGGCGACCGCCAAATGCGTGGACGACCATCGCGATGGAATTCTCCGGATACGGCAAAAGCCTGAATAGTCGGCATCTGGGCGGCAACCTCGTCCAGAACGTGCCCGCGGGAACACAGCCGCGGAACCACAGGGTCACCAGGGGGAAACGATGGCCGCACGACATGCCCGATCCCTTGCCGCGCTCACCGCCGCGGTCACACTGACGCTGGCGCTGCTCACCGGCTGCGGAGGCACGACCACCAGGGCGGTGTCCGAAGAGGCGGCCGTCGCCGGACCGGCGGCGGCCGCCACGCCGACCGCGACGGAGAGCGAGTACAACTCGCCGTGCCCGTCGGGCGGCAACGCCAGGCGGTTCGCCAAGACGCGCTTCGCGCTGCACGCGGGCCTCGCCCTCGGCGCCTTCCACCGCTACATCTACAAACCGCTGCGCAGCGGCGGCTTCGAGCAGGGAGCGGAGAAGCGCAAGCGGACGTTCGCGAAGGCGGCGGTGGCGGGACTGTTCGCCCTGCACGAACTGAAGGTCGCCAAGGGGTTCGCCGTGGCCAACCCGACGCTCTGCAAGGCCGTCGAGGGCGTCGGCACCAAGGTCAGGGCCCTCACCGACAGACTCAAGAGCGGCACCGCGACGGAGGCCGACCTGAACGCCGGCCAGGCCTCGCTGAGCGGCCTGCAGAGCGACGCCGCGAGGACCGGTTTCCCGTTCAAGGAGCGGAAGGTCACCGTCCCCGGAGCCTCGTGACCGGGTGCCCGGGTCCCGCCGGCCGCCGGCCGTCGGCCGTCGGCCGTCGGCGGAGAGACATAACCTATTGACTTGGTAGGAAATATGGACAACTCTTGTGGGGAATCTTCCGTCGTCCCTGCGAGGTGTGTCCATGTCCGTCGCCGGAATCGAAACCGGCACCGCCCCACACGCCGGCGGCGCCCCTGCCGTCCGCGCCGCCGCCGTAGGCGCCGCGGTCCGGTCCGCCGGGAGGCGGTCGTACCGGTGGGTAAGCCCCGTGGCCGTCGTGCTGGTGTGGCAGGCCGCGAGCGGCAGCGGGCTGCTGCCCGCCCGATTACTCGCCGCGCCGTCGCAGATCGCGGCGACCGCGCTCGACCTGGTGCGGTCCGGCACGCTGCCCACGGCGATCGCGGTGTCGCTCGAACGCGTCCTGCTCGGCTTCGCGGCGGGAGCGGCGGCCGGCATCGTCCTGGCGCTGGTGGCCGGGCTGAGCCGGGCCGGAGAGAACGCGGTCGACCCGATCATGCAGATGCTCCGGGCGCTGCCGTTCTTCGGGCTGATCCCGCTGTTCATCCTCTGGTTCGGCATCGGTGAGACGCCCAAGGTGCTGCTGGTCGCGCTCGCCGTCTCCTTCCCCCTCTACCTCAACACGTTCTCCGGCATCAGGGGCGTGGACGGCAAGCTCGCCGAACTCGCCCGTACGCTCCGGCTCGGCAGGGCCGCGCTGGTGCGGCACATCGTGCTCCCCGGCGCGCTGCCCCAGACCCTCGTCGGGCTGCGCCAGAGCCTCGGCGTGGCCTGGCTGGCGCTGATCGTGGCCGAGCAGATCAACGCGGACGCCGGGCTCGGCTACATGATCAACGACGCGCGGGAGTTCCTCCGCACCGACGTGATCGTGGTCGGCCTGCTGGTCTACAGCGCGCTCGGGCTGCTCACCGACGCCCTGGTCCGGCTCCTCGAAAGGAGGGCGCTCGGATGGCGGCGCGAGTTCCTGTCCCGCTGAGTGACGCGGCCCCCGCCGGCGGTGCGGGCCGTCCCGGCGAGGCACCGGCGGCCTCGGTACGGCGCCTCACCCGGCGCTTCGGCGACCGCGCGGTGCTGGACGGCCTCGACCTGACGATCGCGCCCGGCGAGTTCGTGGCGCTGCTCGGCCGCAGCGGCTCGGGCAAGTCCACCCTGCTGCGCGCGCTCGCCGGGCTGGACGACGAGGCCGAGGGTGACATCGAGGTCGACGGCTCGGTGGCCGTGGCCTTCCAGGAGCCCCGGCTGGTGCCGTGGAAGCGGGTGCGCGACAACCTCACGCTCGGCCTGGACGCGCCCGGCCCCGCCGCCAGGGCGGACGCCGCGCTCGCGGAGGTCGGCCTGACCGAGCGTGCCGGGGCGTGGCCGCTGACGCTCTCCGGCGGCGAGGCGCAGCGGGCGAGCCTCGCCCGGGCCCTCGTCCGCGAGCCCCGCCTGCTGCTGCTCGACGAGCCGTTCAGCGCTCTCGACGCGCTGACCCGGATCACCGTGCACCGCCTCGTGCTCGACCTGTGGGCGGCGCACGGCCCGGCCGTGCTGCTGGTGACCCACGACGTGGACGAGGCCCTGGCGCTCGCCGACCGGGTCCTGGTGCTCGACGGCGGGCGGGTCGCCCACTCCTGGACCGTCACCGCGCCGCGCCCCCGGCACCGCGACCACCACGACCTCCTCGCCCTGCGCGCGGCCCTGCTGGCGGCCCTGGGCGTGCCCCCGGAAGGAACGGAATGACCAGGAGACTCCTCGCCGTACTGCTGATCGCCCTGACGGCCGGCACGGCGGCCTGCGCCCCGGCCGGGCAGGACGCCGCCGCCGGAAAGCCGGGCGAGGCCCAGGGACGCGTCACGCTGCGGGTCGGCGACCAGAAGGCCGGCTCCGAGGCCATCCTCAAGGCCGCCGGGCTGCTCGGCGGCACCTCCTACACGATCGCGTGGTCGCAGTTCACCTCCGGCCCGCCGCTGCTGGAGGCCGTGAACGCCGGCGCGGTCGACATCGGCGGCGTGGGCAACACCCCGCCCGTCTTCGCCGCCGCCTCCGGATCGAAGATCAAGGTCGTCTCGGCCTACCGGCAGAGCGCCAAGGGGTCGGCGATCCTCGTCCCCGGCGGGTCCGCCATCACCTCGACGGCGCAGCTCAAGGGCAGGAAGATCGCGGTGGCCAAGGGCAGCTCGGCCCACTACCACCTGCTCGCCGTGCTGAAGAAGGCCGGGCTGTCCTTCAAGGACATCCAGCCGCAGTATCTCCAGCCGGCCGACGCCCTGGCGGCGTTCTCCTCCGGCACGGTCGACGCCTGGGCCATCTGGGACCCCTTCTCCTCCCAGGCGAGGATCCAGCACGGGGCGCGGCTGCTGGTCGACGGCGCGGGCATCGTGAACGGCCTGGGCTTCCAGGTCGCCGCCCCGGCCGCGATCGAGGACACGGGCAAGCGGGCCGCGATCGCCGACTTCCTCTCCCGCCTGGCCAAGGCCCGGGTCTGGGCCGCCGCCCACCTGGACGAGTGGGCGAAGGTCTGGGCGCGGGAGACCGGCCTGCCCGCCGAGGTGGCGAACGCCGCCGTCGCCAACGCCGTGGCCACCCCGGTCGAGATCGACGACTCGGTCGTCTCCTCGGAGCAGGAGATCGCCGACGCCTTCGGCGCCGAGGGCCTGATCCCCGGCACGGTCACGTTCTCCCAGTTCGTTGACGACCGATTCAACGACGTCGTCGGAAAGGCCGCGCGATGAGATTCCACTGGTTCCTGCCCACATCCGGCGACGGCCGGGCGATCGTCGGCGGCGGGCACGGCCTGACGCGCAGTCACGGCCTGTCCGCGGCGGCCGTCCGCCGCCCGCCCTCGATCGACTATCTCGCCCAGGTGGCCCGCGCGGCCGAGCAGGCGGGGTTCGAGGCCGTGCTCACCCCGACGGGGACCTACTGCGAGGACGCGTGGCTGGTCACCGCCGCGCTGACCCAGGTCACGACGCGGCTGAAGTTCCTGGTCGCGTTCCGGCCCGGTGCGCTGTCGCCCACCCTGGCGGCCCAGATGGCCGCCACCTACCAGCGGATCTCCGGCGGGCGGCTGCTGCTCAACGTGGTCACCGGAGGTGAGACCGCCGAGCAGCGGCGCTTCGGCGACCATCTGGCCAAGGACGAGCGGTACGCCCGGACCGCGGAGTTCCTGACGATCGTCCGCGGCGCCTGGGACGGGCCGTTCGACTTCACCGGCCACTACTACGACGTCGAGGGCGCGACGGTCGCCGAGCGCCCCGACCCCGTGCCCGAGCTGTACTTCGGCGGCTCGTCGGCCGCCGCCGGCCCGGTCGCGGCCCGGCACGTGGACGTCTACCTCACCTGGGGCGAGCCGCCGTCGCAGGTCGCGGCCAAACTCGACCGGATGCGCGAACTGGCCGCCGCCGAGGGCCGTACGCTGCGCTTCGGCATCCGTCTGCACGTGATCGCGAGGGACACGTCCAAGGAGGCGTGGGCGGAGGCGAAGCGGCTGCTCGACCAGATCTCCCCCGAGGACATCGACGCGGCGCGCGCCGTCCTCGGCCGCAGCGAGTCGGTCGGGCAGCAGCGGATGCTCGCGCTCCACGAGGGCTTCCGCGGCGGCAGGGTCAGGGACCTGGAGATCCACCCCGGCCTGTGGGCGGGCGTCGGCCTGGTGCGCGGCGGCGCCGGCACGGCTCTCGTCGGCAGCCACACGGAGGTCGCCGACCTCGTCGAGGAGTACGCCTCCCTCGGCGTGGAGGAGTTCGTCCTGTCCGGCTACCCGCACCTGGAGGAGGCCTACTGGTTCGGGGAGGGCGTGCTGCCCGAACTGCGCCGCCGCGGCCTGCACGACACCCCCGCGCCCGTACGGCTGACCGCCTGAGGCCCGCCGGGGCACCGTCCTCACCCGGACGGCGGATGGCGCGTCGCCCGCTGTGGTGACGCGCCGCTCCGGCGCGTCCGCCTAGTTTCCTCGTGATGATCAACGGGTGGAACGAGGAAAGGGTGAGGAACATGCGAGCTGGTCGTGGTGCCTGGCTGGCGGCCGGGGCGGCGGCGGGGCTTCTCGTGGGCGGCGGCGGGATCGCCGTGGCCACGACGGCGACGACCTCGTCGATCGTGGCCTGCGTGGGAGCCGACGGCGTGATGCGAATGGTTGGGGAACTGGAGTCGGCCCGGGCCGGGGCAGCGGGGCTCGCCGCGCCCACTCCCACCGCCACCACGCCCACGTCGATATGCCGCAACGGCGAGCGGACGGTCACCTGGAACGTCGCCGGCCCCGAGGGCCCGCAGGGCCTGCCCGGACCTCAGGGCCCCAAGGGGGACACCGGACCCCAGGGGCCTCAGGGCGTGACCGGACCACAGGGCCCGAAGGGGGACAGGGGCGAGCCGGGCGCCGCGTACGGGCAGACCTACAACGCCCAGAAGAACGTGACGTACGCGGACGGAACGCAGGTCGAGGTGGCGCGGATCCCCGAGGTGCCCGCGGGAAACTACGTGATCCAGGCCGCTGTAAAGACCGAGATCGTCTACCCCACACCCGGGTCCCAGACCCTCACGTGCGAGGTCAGCACACCCACGGGCGTCACCTCCGCCATTCCGCGGCAGTCCGGCTCCAGTAAGTCGGACGGGGGCATCCTGCTCGCCTTCTTCGTCACCGCCAAGCTGGACACGCCCGGCCCTGTGGTCCTCACGTGCCGGCTCTCTTCGGAGCTGAGCACCAGGGCCTACTCCGAGAGCAGGCTGATGGCGACCGGCGTGCCTTCGGTCGTCAACTTCTAGCCGGAGATCCGGGAACGTCCGGCCCTGGCCGCCGGGGGCGGCCAGGGCCTCGACGGCGCGTCCCGGGTATGCGGGAATCTCCGGGCCGGCGTGGCTCGGTGATCGTTTCCGCGCACGGCACTAGACCGGCGGAACGGCCTCCCCGCGCTTCACGGCCTTGAGCGTGCGCATCGCCAGGTCGATCCGCTCCAGCGCCGTGCCGAGGTGCGAGTCGGGCTGGAACGGCAGGTCGGCGGCGAGGGCGCACGCCTCCAGCACCCGCTCGACCGATTCGTCGTCGAGCAGGTCCTCGTACACGAGCACCAGCGAACGGGCCTCCCTCGCACCGGTCGTGAGGCCGGACAGGAGATCGCCGGCCGCCCCGGCGGTGTGCTCGTGCGCCGACGCCCGCTGCTCGGCCAGCGAGAAGGCCCGCGCGGACATGCTCGACAACGCGAGCAGGACGGCGGTCGCCGCGCTCCGGATCTCGTCCTCCCTCCTGAGCCGGCGATCGAACTCGTGCTGGGCGACGACCTGCCGCATGACCGCGCCGTAGGTGGCACGTGCCTGCACCAGCGAACCGGCCGTGCTGAACACCCCGCCGATGACCGCGCCGAGCAGCCCCAACCAGAATTCCGACATCGGCCACCCGTTATTCAGACGTCTGATTCGTGCGAGGAGTCGTACGGCTGTTCCGGCGGCCGCCTCGCCTCGTCAGATGTTAGGAGGAACGTTGTTCAGATTCCGGAAGAATTCGTCGATTGTTCGAGATTTCCGGCGATGATCGCGGAGAACCGGAATGATCGGGGCCATCTCCCCCATCGCCCGGCCCGCTCCGGTCTCCTTCGCGATGCGAACGGCCCGCAGAGCCGCGCGGGCGGATTCCTCCATGTCGCCGGCAGCGGCATGGGCGACCGCCAGGCGGGCGGAGACCAGGCTTCCCTCGTGGTAGAAATCGCGCGGCCACTTCCGCATGCCCGCCTCCAGCACCTCGATGGCGGCTCGGGGACGCCCGGTGTCGGTCAGGACCTTTCCGCGTTGCAGGGCGAGATAGGCGTGCGTGACGTAATCCGCCTTGATCAGATTCCTCTCGCCCGGGTGATCCTGGGCACGCGGGCCGTCGACCAGTTCGTCGGCCTCGTCGAGCAGCCGCAGGCCGATCTTCCGCACTCCCATGCCGCTGTAGGCGTGGGCCCGCTGCTGCAGCAGGAACGCCTTCATCGTCGGCGGGAGCCCGTCCTCGATCGTCGTCCGCGCCAGCGACAGAGCGAAGGGCCGGTCGTCCGCGTCGACGGCGATCTGGGAACGCCGGCCGAGGAAGTAGGCCTCCAGCTGGGCGTTGCCGCCGACCCGTGCCCAGGTGACGGCCAGGTCCTCGTAGGACGCGGCGACGGCCGGAGCGCCGGCGCTCTGATGGAGCCAACCGGCGAAGTCGGCCCACTGGGCGCCGGTCCTGAGCAGATCACGGCTCATGGAGCCGCGCGCTCCCTCCCGCAGCAGGCGCCGTATCAGCGACAGGTACCCCGCGGCGGAGGCGATCAGCTCGGCCGGGCCGAAGGCGCGCTCGCGCGCCACCAGGGCGAGCCGGGCCGCGTCCAGATCGTCGATCATCTCCCGGCCGAGCCGCGGCCGCAGGACCGCGCCGGCGATGTCCCCGCGGCTCGCCGCGTAGTAGATCATCGCGCTCAGCGAACCGGTGAAGGCCCTCCTGCTGATCAGCCCCTCGGGGCCGGATCCGGGCGGGCTCTCGGGCGGTGGGTCGAGATGCAGATCCAGCAGCGCCTCCACCCGGTCCGCCAGACCGCTCGCCGGCCGGACCGGGAGCATTTCCAGCCAGACGACGAACGCCGGATCGCACCCCGCCCGCTTGGCCAGCTCTTTCGTGGTGAGTTCGGCGGCCAGCCGCCGCGCCTGCAGCGTTTTACCCCACGGAAGGTCAGATCTCCCAACGTCGCTCGAATCGGGCTTATTGCCCAATTGCGACTCCCGCCTGGCGGCCACGTCCAGAGTCTAGGAGGCAGGCGCTATTCGAGCCATGTCGATTATTTCAGGGCTACTGATATTTCCTGATTTCGGTGACCTCTAAGGAGCTAGAGGTGGTCGGGGGCCTCGCCGCGTTCCCGGATGAGGGCGGTGAGCTGGGCGACCGCCCGGCGCGAGCGCTCCCGCTCGGTGCTCTGGATGCCCATCGCGCCCAGGCTGAGCCCGTTCGCGAGGTCGAGCTTGGGCCAGGGGTCGCCCTCCACCATCGTGACGTCGAGCACCTCCGCCCACTCGAAACGGTGGACCCGCAGCGGGTTCACCACCGTGATCCCCCGCTCGTCCGCCCGCACCCGCAGGCGGCCGAGCAGGTGCAGCACGAACGCCACGAGCAGCCCGAAGCCGACCATGCCCAGCCGGTCGGGCAGCTTGAACTGCTCCGGCAGGCCGACCGCCAGCACGATCGCGCCGCCCACCATCACCCCCGCCAGGCCGTACGCGATGATCGTCGTGCTCCGGGGCCGCCAGGTGACCGGCAACGACGGCACGCCCTCAGGCATGACGATCCCCCTCGGGACTGCGTACGGCGTGCCCGGCGGACGGACGGAACGTGATCACCAGTGACATCTTCCCGGCTCGGCGCTGCGGATGCGAGGATCGCGCGGGTGTCAGCCGGCGAGGCCGCGCAGGAGGACCGCGGTCTCCAGGGCGGCGATCGTCGCCTCGTACCCCTTGTCCTCCTTGCTGCCCGGCACGCCGGACCGCTCGACCGCTTGATCAAGGGTGTCACAGGTCAGCACCCCGTTGCCCACGGGGGTGGACTCGTCGAGGCTGACCCTGGTCAGCCCCGCGGTGACCGAGTCGCAGACGTAGTCGAAGTGGGCCGTGTCGCCCCTGATCACCGCGCCGAGCGCGACGACGGCGTCGCAGCGCCGCGCCAGTGCCTGGGCGACCACCGGGATCTCCAGCGACCCGGCCACCCGGACCGTGACCACGGCCGCGCCGCTGTCCTCGGCCGCCCGCACCGCCCGGGCCAGGAGCCGGTCGGTGATCTTCTCGTGCCACCGGGCCGCGACGATGCCGACGGTGAGCCCACCCGCGTCCACCGCCGCCGCGTCCGGCCGTCCCGCACCGCTCATGCGCCCTCCTCGCCTGACGGCTCGGAGCCGCATGCGCGGACCGCGCTGTGCCTGCTTATTCGCTCGCTTCGCTCACTCATGAGGCCTCCCTGCCGAAGTGCTCGCCGTGGATGTCGCGGGGTATGCCGCCGGAGATCTCGTGGCCGAGCCGGTCGCGCTTGGCCGTCAGGTACCGCTCGTTGTAGGGGTTCATCGCCACCGGCATGGGTTCGCGGCCGAGGACCTTGACGCCGTACCCGTCCATGCCCCGCGTCTTGGCGGGGTTGTTGGTCAGCAGCCGCACCGACTTCACGCCGAGGTCGGCCAGCATCTGCCCCGCGTTGGAGAACTCCCTGGCGTCCACCGGCAGCCCCAGTTCGAGGTTGGCGTCGACGGTGTCGCTGCCGTTGTCCTGCAGGCCGTAGGCCCGCAGCTTGGCCAGCAGCCCGATGCCCCGCCCCTCGTGGCCGCGCAGGTACACGATCACGCCGCGGCCGCACTCGGCGATCATGCGCATCGCGGTGTCGAGCTGCACCCCGCAGTCGCAGCGCAGGGAGCCGAGCACGTCCCCGGTGAGGCACTCGGAGTGCGCCCGGACGAGCACGTTCTCACCGTCGCCGAGGTCGCCGTACACCAGCGCCAGATGCTCGCCGCCGTCGAGCGCGCTGGCGTAGCCGTACGCGCGCCACATGCCGTACCGGTTCGGGATGCCGGTCTCGGCGACCCGGGTGACCATCGGCTCCGACCGGCGGCGGTGCTCGACGAGCTGCTCGATCGACACGAGCGCGAGGTCGTGCTCGTCGGCGAACTCGCGCAGCCTCGGCAGGCGCGCCATCGTGCCGTCGTCGTTGACGATCTCGGCGAGCGCGCCGGCCGGGGACAGCCCGGCCAGCCGGGCGAGGTCCACCGACGCCTCGGTGTGGCCGGGACGCGCCAGCACGCCGCCCTCGCGGTAGCGCAGCGGGAAGATGTGCCCCGGCCGCACCAGCTCGTACGGCTCGGTCGCCGAGTCGCACAGGGTCTTGATGGTCCTGGCCCGGTCGGCGGCGGAGATGCCGGTCGTCACGCCGTCCCTGGCGTCCACGCTGATCGTGTACGCCGTGCGCAGGCGCTCGCGGTTGTCCTGCACCATCAGCGGCAGGCCGAGCCGGTCGAGCGTGGCGCCCTCCATGCCCACGCAGATCACGCCGCTGGTGTGGCGGATCGTGAAGGCGACCAGCTCGGGCGTCGCCTTGGACGCGGCGAAGATGAGGTCGCCCTCGTTCTCGCGGTTCTCGTCGTCGACCACGACCACGGGACGGCCGTCCCGGATGTCGGCGACGGCCCGCTCGATCGGGTCCAGCCTGATGTCACTCACGCGATCACCGCCCGCAACGTGCGCGACTGGCGCAGCCAGTCACGGAAACCGATCATCACCATCACGAAGAACAGCCCGTAGACCACCCCGGAGACGACCAGCCCGGAGCTGAACGCCAGCGGCACCCCCACGAGGTCGACGGCCACCCAGATGATCCAGAAGTCGACCAGGGCCCTGCCCTGCGCCCACGTCGCCGCCGCGCTGCCCACGAAGATGTACGCGTCGGGCCAGGGGCTCCAGGAGATGTTCCAGCCCCGGGAGTTGAGGAAGGTGAAGGTGAGCGCGACCGCCACCGTCCCGGCGACCAGCAGGCCCACGAGCGCCGCCCGCTCTCCCGGCCGCGCCGACCGGATGGGCAGCTCCGCGCCGCCGCGGGTGCCGCGCGACCACTTCACCCAGCCGTAGACCGCGAGCACGCCGAACAGCGCCTGCTTGAGCGCGTTGCCCGTGATGTGCGCGCCGACCGACGCCACGAACAGCAGGACCGACCCGAGCAGCTGCACCGGCCAGGTCCAGATCGTCTTCCTGATCGCGAGCCAGACCGTGCCCAGCGCGCACACGTTGCCCACCAGGTCGGTCCACAGGACGTGCTGGCCGTACACGTCGAATCCCGCCTCGGTCCAGCTCACGCCGCGACCTCCTTGGCGGTCGCGGCGGTCAGCTTCTCGACGTACTTGGCGATGACGTCCACCTCCAGGTTGACCGGCTCGCCCGGCTGCTTGCGGCCGAGCGTGGTGAGCTCCAGGGTGGTGGGGATCAGGCTGACCGCGAAGGAGTCGTCGCTGACCTCAGCCACGGTCAGGCTGACCCCGTCCACGGCGATCGACCCCTTCTCCACGACGTAGCGGGCGAGACCGGCGGGCAGCGAGATCCGCACGACCTCCCAGTGCTCCCCGGGCTCGCGCGACAGCACCTCCCCGGTCCCGTCCACGTGGCCCTGCACGATGTGCCCGCCGAGCCGCTGGTCGGCCCGTACGGCGCGCTCCAGGTTGACCCGCGAGCCGGGGCGCAGGGCGCCGAGCGCGGACCTGGCGAGGGTCTCCTTCATCACGTCGGCGGCGAAGGAGTCGCCCTCCGCGCCGGCCACGGTGAGGCACACGCCGTCGACGGCGATCGAGTCGCCGTGCCGGGCGTCGCCGGTGACGACCGGGCCGCGCACCGTGAGGCGCGCGGAGTCGCCCAGGGACTCCAGAGCCACGACCTCGCCGAGCTCCTCGACGATTCCGGTGAACATCTCAGCTCTCCTTAGGGGACTGTACGACCTGGGGATCCGCACCCAGGGGATCGGTGTGCGGGAAGGACTGACGAGCGGGGATCTTGGGCCGCAGGACCACCTTGAGGTCCGGCCCGAGGGGGGTCACCGAGGCGAACTCCAGCCGGTGGATCTCCGTGATCGTCGAGACGCCCGCCGGGCCGAGCGCCGCCGCGCCCGCGCCCAGCAGCGCCGGGGCGAGGTAGCCGACGACCCGGTCGACGAGTCCCTCCCGCAGGAACGCGCCCGCGAGCGTGGGACCTCCCTCGACCAGCACGCTCACGATCTGCCTCCCGTGCAACTCAGCCAGGAGAGCGTGGAGGTCTATTCCCCCCTTGGCACGGGGGATTCGTACGACGTGGGTCAGGTGGGCGGGGACGGCGGCGTCCTCGGCCACCGCGACCAGCGTCGGGGCCTCGCCGTCCAGCACGCGGGCGCCCGCGGGGGTGCGGGCGCCGGGGTCGGCGACGACGCGCAGCACGGGCGTGGCGCGTGGCGAGGCGGGGAGGGCCGCCGGCGGCGCGATCGAATCGACGGACGGCCGGACGGTCAGCCGGGGGTCGTCGGCCAGCACGGTGCCGATTCCGGCGAGGACGGCGTCGCTCTCGGCCCGCAGGCGGTGCACGTCGGCCCGCGCCTCGGGCGAGGTGATCCACTGGCTGGTGCCGTCGGAGGCCGCCGAGCGGCCGTCGATCGTCGCGGCGAACTTCCAGGTCACGTAGGGCCTGCGGGCCCGTACGAAGGTCAGCCAGGCGGCGTTGCCCTCCTCGGCCTCCGCCGTCAGCACGCCCTCGTCCACCAGCACGCCGTGCCGCCGCAGCACCTCAGCGCCGCCCGAGGCCACGGGGTTGGGGTCGGGGACGGCGACGACGACCCGCGCCACGCCGGCCTCCAGGAGGGCGGCGGCGCAGGGCCCGGTCCTGCCGGTGTGGGCGCACGGCTCCAGCGTCACGTAGGCCGTGCCGCCCCGGGCCCGTCCGCCCGCCTCGCGCAGCGCCACGACCTCGGCGTGCGGACCGCCGGCGTAGGCGTGGAAGCCCTCCCCGGCGACCTCGCCCGACGCGTCGAGGACGACGCAGCCGACGACGGGATTGGGGCTGGTGCCGCCCAGTCCCCGGGCGGCGAGCGCGATCGCGCGCCGCATGTGAAGGATGTCCCGCGAGGTCACCCGGTCTTCCTCTCGCCGTTGCCGTAACGGCGGGCCCCGGGGAACGATCGGGATGCGGCCACGCACCACTGCTCGGGCGGCCCGCTGCCGGAACGGCCCTGTGGGACCGCCCGGCGGCATACGACCGCCCGTTCGCGCGCTTCCTCCCATCCGGACTTTCACCGTCGGTCCTGGAGTCTCACCAGGTCCACCGGCCGATGGCTTCGGCCGGGTCGCGGACTTCACCCCTGGGGGCAGGGATGTCACCGCCGGTTCGGAATTACACCGACCCCGGAGCACGCTGCTCTGCTACCACCAGTGTAGCCATGCCCGGCTCGACGGCCATAGCGCGGGATTGCGGCGATCGGAGTGGTGATCGAACAAGGATCCTTATCCGTGCGCTTCTTCTCGGGTATGTGTGGGTTATGTCACAAAGTTGTGACATAAGTACATTCATGTAATATGCAGTGTCCCGCGATGCGTCCACCAAGGTCAACGCGGCCGCAGGACACAAGGTGATTTACATTGCACAACGAAGCAAGAACGCGTCGAACTGTCCGCGCGAAGTGATTGACCCCTGCCAAATCAGTTGCCAGGGTTCCCTATAGTCGGATCTCTTCCGATCGTTAATGGTCCACCCGGGAGCACCGAACCATGACGTTCCCCCCTTCGACCGCGACCGACGCCGCCGCGGAACCCGCGGACACCGCGGACCCGGCCGCGTCCGGTTCCGCCGTCGTCGGCCGCTCGCCCGGACGGCTCATGTGGCGCCGCTTCCGGCGCGACAGGACAGGCGTCGCCTCGGCGATCGTCGTGCTCGCCTTCTTCCTGATCGCGCTCCTGGCTCCCGTGATCGCCGGGTTGTACGGCAAGGACCCGTACACCACGTACGGGCAGAACCAGCCCGGCCTGCTCAACCAGTTCGGCTATCCCGTCGCGCCGAACGGCGGCATGAGCGGGGACTTCTGGTTCGGCCTGGAGCCCGGCCTGGGCCGGGACGTCTTCACCCAACTGGTGTACGGCATCCGCACCTCGCTGAGCATCGCCGTCATCGTGACCGTGCTCACCACGATCATCGGGGTCGTGATGGGCATCACGTCGGGTTACATCGGCGGCCGCACCGACTATGTGATCGGGCGGGTCATCGACACGCTGCTCGCGTTCCCCTCGCAGCTCTTCCTGATCGTCTTCCTCCCGGTCGTCGAGGCGGCTCTCGTGCTGCCCGAGGAGGAGACGCCGGTGTGGCTGCGGTACGTGTCGATCTGCGTCGTCCTCACCGTCCTCGGCTGGGCCACGATCGCCCGCCTGCTGCGCGCCCAGGTGCTGTCGCTGCGGGCGCGCGAGTTCGTGGAGGCCGCCCGCGTCACCGGCGCGTCGCCGGCCCGGGTCATCTTCAAGGAACTGCTGCCCAACCTCTGGACGCCGATCATCATCCAGGCCACGCTCGCGCTCCCGCTCTACGTCGGCGCGGAGGCGGGACTCGGCTTCCTCGGCGTGGGCATGACCGAGCCCACCCCCGACTGGGGCCGCATGTTCCAGGTGGGCGTGAACGTCTACCACTCCGACGTCACCTACCTGCTGTTCCCCGGCGTCTCGATGCTCATCTTCGTTGTGGCCTTCAACCTGCTCGGAGACTCCATCCGCGACGCCTTCGACCCACGCACCAAGCGCTGACCCATGAGCGCGCACCTCCATAGGAAGGACCACATGAGATCGCACAGCAGGCGATTCGTCTCCATGACGGCCGTGCTCGCGGCGGGCGCGATGGCGCTGGCCGGCTGCGCCAAGGGCGGTGGCGGCGGGGCCCCCGAGGGCGCCGCGGGCAGCTCCCAGAAGCCGCTGGAGAACAAGGCCGTCAGCGCGATATCGGTCGGCACCGCCGACGACTCCACGGGACCGGCCCCCGAGGTCCCGGGCGCCAAGCCGGGCGGCACGGTCTACATGATCGACCGTGACGACTTCAGCCACCTCGACCCCGGCCGCGTCTACCTCAACTACAACTCCTCGGTCTCGGCCCTGTTCACCCGGACGCTGACCAACTACAAGCAGGACGACGCCGGCAACATCAAGCTCGTCGGCGACCTCGCGACCGACACGGGCACGACCACCGACGGCGGCAAGACCTGGAAGTTCACCCTCAAGGACGGCCTGAAGTGGCAGGACGGCGCGCCGATCACCTCCGCTGACGTCAAGTACAGCTTCGAGCGCCTGTTCGCCGACTTCATCACCGAGGGCCCCGACTACGCCGAGTCGTGGCTGGTCCCCGACGCGAACAAGCCGTTCCGCGACCAGTACAAGGGCCCGTACGACGGCAAGGAACTCGACACGATCGAGACGCCGGACGACAAGACGGTGGTCTTCCACCTGAACGCGGCGCACCCGGACTTCAACTTCACCGTCGCCATGACCGGCTACGGCGCCGTGCCGAAGGCGCACGACACCAAGCAGAAGTACGACAAGCAGCCCTGGTCGTCCGGTCCGTACAAGATCGTCAGTCACGTGACGGACAAGTCGCTCGACCTGGAGCGCAACGAGCACTGGGACAAGAACACCGACCCGATCCGGCACGCGTACCCGGACAAGTTCCACATGGAGTTCGGCCTGCAGAGCCAGCAGTCCACCGAGCGCTTCATGGCCGACGCGGGCAACGACAAGCAGGCGTTCACCTTCCACAACCCGGTCGCCCCCGAGCGGGTCCAGGAGGTGCTCGGCAACCCCGACCTGATGAAGCGGTCGCTGCAGGGCCTGACGCCGTTCACGACCTTCTACAACATCAACACCAAGCGGGTCACGGACGTCAACGTCCGCAAGGCGATCCAGTTGGCCTGGCCGTCCAAGCAGATCCAGCAGCTCCAGGGCGGTGAGATCTCGGCCGGGAAGATCGCCACCACCGTGATGAGCCCGACCGTGCTGGGCTACGAGGCGTTCGACCTGTACGAGAAGTCGAGCAAGCCCGAGGGCGACCCCGAGGCCGCGAAGGCGCTGCTGGCGAAGGCCGGGAACGCCACCCCGACCATCGTCTACGCCTACAACCAGACGCCGACACAGGAGAAGGTCACCATCGCCATCAAGGAGGCGCTGGGCAAGGCCGGGATCAAGGTCGTGGGCAAGCCGCTGAACGCGGGCACCTACTACGACGCCATCGGCCCGGTGGACAACAAGTACGACGTCTACTGGGGCGGCTGGGCGGCCGACTGGCCGACCGGCTCCACCGCGATCCAGCCGCAGTTCGACGGCCGCCAGATCTCCGACAACGCGCCGAACTACAGCCACCTGAACGTGCCGGAGATCAACTCGGCCATCGACAAGGCCAACGCGGCCACCGACCCGGCCGAGGCCGGCAAGGCGTGGGCCGCGATCGACCGGCAGATCATGGACCAGGCCGCGATCATCCCCGAGTTCTACCAGACCTACTTCGGCCTGTACGGCTCGGGCCTCGGCGGGGTGCGGTTCGACCCGATCCAGGGCGAGCAGTCCGCGCTGAACGTCTACGTGAAGTAGCACCACCCGGGTCCGCCGCCTCCGCCCCCGCGGGCGGGGCGGCGGGCCCCCGCCCGTTCCGACCGCTGGAGCACGTACGAGACCATGACCAGCTTCCTGGTACGCCGGATCCTCGGCGCCCTCATGATCCTGCTGATCATCAGCGCGGTCACGTTCTACCTCTTCTACGCCGTCCCCCGCGACCCCGCCCGGGCGTTCTGCGGCAAGATCTGCCCGCCGGAGACGCTCCAGCTGGTCCGGCACAACCTGGGCATGGACGAGCCGCTGTTCGTGCAGTACTGGCACTGGCTCGTGGGCATCTTCGCCGGCCGGGAGCTCGTGCAGTTCGGCGACTGCCCCGCCCCCTGCCTGGGCTACTCCTTCGCCACCCAGGAGCCGGTGTTCGGCGCCATCGTGGACCGCTTCCCGGTGACGCTGTCCCTGACGTTCGGGGCGTCGATCGTCATCCTCGCGTTCGGCATCATCACCGGCATGATCGCGGCCTGGAAGGTCGGGCAGCCGCTCGACAAGATCGCCAGCGCCTCCTCCGTCATCGGGGCCTCGCTGCAGATCTACTTCGTCGGCCCGCTGCTGGCCTTCTACCTCGTCGACACCATGCAGCTGATCCCGCGCCCGTCCTACGTGCCGGTCACCGAGGACCCGGTGGGCTGGTTCACCCACCTGCTCCTCCCGTGGGTGGTGCTGTCGATCATCTTCACCGCCAACTACACCAGGATGACCCGCTCCCAGATGGTGGAGCAGCTCGCGGAGGACTACGTCCGCACGGCGCGGGCCAAGGGCATGTCGAACCGCGCGGTGTTCTTCCGGTTCGCCTGGCGCGGCGCGATGATCCCCATCGTCACGATCTTCGGCGTCGACCTCGCCACCCTGCTGGGCGGCGCCATCATCACCGAGCAGACGTTCACCCTCCACGGCATCGGCGAGCTCGCCGTGCGGGCCGTGCAGAACAACGACCTCCCGATGCTGCTCGGCGTGACCATCGTGGGCGCCGCGATGATCGTCATCCTCAACATCGTCGTGGACGTGCTCTACGCGTTCATCGACCCGCGGGTCCGCCTGACCTGAGCCGCGCCCGAGCCGAACGCCCGAAACCTGGAACTGGAGCAGCAAGTGACCACCGTGTCGTGGAGCGGCGAGCCGGGGACCTCTCGCGGCCCCGGGCCGTTCCTGTCCGTCCGTGACCTGAGCGTCGAGTTCAGCACCGAGGACGGCGTCGTCCACGCCGTCGACGGCCTGTCCTTCGATCTGGAGAAGGGCACCACGCTCGGCATCGTCGGCGAGTCGGGGTCGGGCAAGTCCGTCACCAACCTCGCCATCCTGGGCCTGCACGACCCCGCGCACACGCGGATCGGCGGCGAGATCTGGCTGGAGGACCGGGAGCTCATCACCGCCGACCGCGCCACGATGGAGAAGCTCCGCGGCGACCGGGTCGCGATGATCTTCCAGGACCCGCTGACCGCCCTGTCGCCGTTCCACACGATCGGCCGGCAGATCGGCGAGGTCTACCGCAAGCACCGGGGCGCGAGCAAGAAGGAGGCCCGGGACCGGGCCGTCGAGATGCTCCGGCGGGTGGGCATCCCGCAGCCGGAGGTGCGGGTGGACCACTACCCCCACGAGTTCTCCGGCGGCATGCGGCAGCGCGCGATGATCGCCATGGCGCTGGTCTGCGACCCCGACCTGCTGATCGCCGACGAGCCGACCACCGCGCTGGACGTGACCGTCCAGGCGCAGATCCTCGACCTGCTCAAGGACCTGCAGCAGCAGTTCGGCACCTCGATCATCCTGATCACGCACGACCTCGGCGTCGTGGCCAACACCGCCGACGACGTCCTGGTCATGTACGCCGGGCGGGCGGCCGAGCGCGGCACCGTCCGCGAGGTGCTGCGCGAGCCGCGCCACCCCTACACGTGGGGCCTGCTGTCGTCGATGCCGCGGCTGAACTCCAGCGTGGACGTCCCGCTGAAGCCGGTGCGCGGCACTCCCCCGAGCCTGCTCAACCCGCCCTCCGGCTGCCCGTTCCACCCGCGCTGCGACTATCCGCGGCTCGCCGGGCCCGAACTGTGCTTCCGGCAGCGGCCGGACGTCTCCCCCGAGACGGGTCACGGGGACGCCTGTTACCTCACCCTCGAACAGAAGAGGGAACTTCGCACCACCCAGGCCTCGGACCAGACCGAGGCACAGATCGACGCTCGGACCGAGGACGGCGCATGAACGAGACGCTGCTGGAGCTCAAGGGGCTGGTCAAGCACTTCCCCGTACGGGGTGGCACGCTGATCAAGCGCCAGGTCGGGGCGGTCCACGCGGTGGACGGCATCGCCCTCGCCGTCGGCGAGGGCGAGACCGTCGGCCTGGTGGGCGAGTCGGGCTGCGGCAAGTCCACCACCGGCCGCCTGGCGGCCCGCCTGCTCGAACCCACCTCGGGCGAGATCCTCTATCGCGGGCGGAACATCGCCCACAGCTCGCGCCGGGAGCTCAAGCCGATCAGGCCCGAGATCCAGATGATCTTCCAGGACCCCTACAGCTCGCTCAACCCGCGCCAGACCGTCGGCACGATCATCCGCGGGCCGATGGAGGTCAACGACATCGACCCGCCCGGCGGGCGCAGGCGGCGCGTCCAGGAACTGCTGGAGATCGTCGGCCTCAACCCCGAGCACTACAACCGCTTCCCGCACGAGTTCTCCGGCGGCCAGCGGCAGCGCATCGGGATCGCCCGCGCCCTGGCGCTCGACCCCAAGCTGATCATCGCCGACGAGCCGGTGTCGGCACTGGACGTCTCCATCCAGGCGCAGGTGGTCAACCTGCTGCAGGAACTGCAGCGCGACCTCGGCATCGCGTTCCTGTTCATCGCGCACGACCTCGCGATCGTACGGCACTTCTCCCAGCGCGTCGCGGTCATGTACCTCGGGAAGATCGTCGAGATCGGCGACCGTGCCTCGATCTACGAGCGGCCCCGGCATCCGTACACGCACGCCCTGCTGTCGGCGGTGCCGGAGCCCGACATGTCGAGCGAGCCGCGTGAGCGCATCCGCCTGGCGGGCGACGTGCCCTCGCCGATCAACCCGCCGTCCGGCTGCCGGTTCCGCACGCGCTGCTGGAAGGCCCAGGACAAGTGCGCCGAGGAGGTGCCGCCCCTGGTCCGGCTCAGCGGCAACCGCGAGGGCCACCTGACCGCCTGCCACTTCCCCGAGGCGCCCACCACCCAGGGCGAGGACGTGGTCCTCGACCCCGCCCTGGCCTGACCCCGGCCCGTCCGGGGGACGGCCGCGCGGGTCCGCGGCGTGACCGGGCGCGGCCAGGCCAGGCAAGCCCGGCCGAGAAGCCCGTTCGGATGGGCCGGTCAGGAGGGCGGGGTCGCCCGCTCGGCGAGGTTCCTGAGCTCCGTGACGGCGCGGGCGGGGTCGTCGGCGCCGTAGACGGCGTTGCCGGCCACGAAGACGTCGGCCCCGGCCTCTGCGCAGCGCTCGATGGTCTCCGTGGACACGCCGCCGTCGACCTGGAGCCACACCTCGCCGCCGTACTTGTCGATCAGGGTGCGGGCCCGCGACACCTTCGGCAGCACGATGTCGAGGAAGCGCTGCCCGCCGAAGCCCGGCTCGACGGTCATGACGAGCAGCATGTCGATCTCGGGCAGCAGGTCCTCGTACCCCTCCACGGCGGTCGCCGGGTTCAGCGCGAGACCGGCCCTCGCCCCGGCCGCGCGGATCGCCCGCAGCGTGCGCACGGCCGCCTTGGCGGCCTCGGCGTGGATCGTGACGCTGCCCGCGCCCGCCTCGGCGTAGTCGGGCGCCCACCGGTCCGGCTCCTCGATCATGAGGTGGCAGTCGACCGGCGTCGAGGTCGTCTTGAGCAGGGACTCGACGACCGGCAGGCCGAGCGTGAGGTTGGGCACGAACCGGTAGTCCATCACGTCGACGTGGAGCCAGTCGGCGACGTTCTCGACCCGCGCGGCCTCGTCGGCGAGGCGGGCGAAGTCGGCGGACAGGATGCTGGGCGAGATCTGAACGGCCATAGTCCCTGCAGTCTATTCAGCCCTGGCGCCAGGTCCCCGCCCCCGCCCCGTACCGCCCTGCCGCCTCGTGCCGTCCCGGGTCCGGTCCGGGAACCCGTGGCGAGGACGCCCTTCAGGGACGGCGCAGCAGCGCCAGGAACATCGCGTCGGTGCCGTGCCGATGCGGCCAGAACTGCGCGTACGGCCCGTCGCCGAGCCCTGGGACCTCGGGCAGGAACGCGCGCGCGTCCAGCACCTCGGCCCGGTCGCGCACGTCCTCCACCACCGCGCGGGTCTCGGCCAGGTGCGGCGAGCAGGTCACGTACGCCACGACGCCGCCCGGCCTGACGGCCTCCAGCGCCGAGTCGAGCAGCCGCCGCTGCAACGCGGTGAGCTCGGGGATGCTCCGGGGGTCGCGCCGCCACCGGGCCTCCGGCCGTCTGCGCAGCGCGCCGAGCCCGGTGCAGGGGGCGTCGAGCATCACCCGGTCGAACGCGCCGGGCCGCCACGCGGGCCGGGTGCCGTCCGCCGTGATCACCTTCGCCTCGCGGGTGGTGCCCCAGACCAGACGGGCGCGGTGATACTGCAGGTCGGCGCCGAGCAGCCGGGCGCCCCGCTCCGTGGCCACCGCGTCGAGCAGCCCGGCCTTCCCGCCGGGACCCGCGCACATGTCCAGCCAGGTCGTGTCGTGGTCGAGCGGCACACGGGTCAGCGCGAGCGCGACAAGCTGGCTGGCCTCGTCCTGAACGGCCGCCCGCGCCTCCCCCACCGCCGCGAGGGAGCCGGGGTCGCCCTCCGGCAGATACGCGGCGTACGGCGAGTAGGCGCCGGGCTCCGCCCCGGCGGCGAACAGCTCCTCCACCGTGGCCCGCCCGGGCCGCGCCACCAGCGCCACCCGGGGCCGCTCGTTGTCGGCCTCCAGCAGCGCGGCCGTCTCGTCCAGGTCGCCGCCGACCGCGTCGCGCAACGCGGTGACGATCCAGCGCGGATGGCTGTAGCTGACGGCGAGGTGGCCGGCCGGGTCCTCCTCGCGGGGCGGCGCCACGATCTCCAGCCACTGCTCCAGCGTCCGGCCCGCGACCTTCCGCAGCACGGCGTTGGCGTACTTGGACGGGCCCGGCCCGACGCGCAGCCGCACGAGGTCGATGGTGGCGCTGACCGCGGCGTGGGGCGGGATCCGGGTGCGCAGAAGCTGGTGCACGCCGAGACGCACCGCGTCGAGCAGCGGCGGGTCGACCTTCTCCGGCGGGCGGTCGCTGCACGCGGCGATCACCTCGTCGTAGGTGCCGAGGCCGCGCAGCGTCCCGTAGGCCAGCTCGGTGGCGAGGGCGGCGTCCCGGCCGGTGATCCGCCGCTGCCGCAGCAGCGTGGGCATGAGCAGGTTGGCGTACGCGTCACGCTCGTCGACGGCCCGCATCAGGTCGTAGGCGGCGTTACGCGCCTCGTCACGCGGCGGGCGGCCACGGCCCTGCCTCCGCTGCCCGGTCCTCGCCTCGGGGGCGGCCTGCCCGGCGTGCCCCGTCTGCGCGCCGCGTCCCGGCCGGGCCCGGCCGGCACCGCCGCGCGGTCCGCCACCCTGGCCGCCGGCCTGGCCACCGTTCTGTCCGCCGCCCCGGCCCTCTGCCTGGCCGCCCCGCCGGCCGCGCGGCGCGCCGCCCCCGGCGTCGCCGCCCTGGCCCCTGCCCTGCTTCACCCTGCCACCCTCGACCCTGCCACCCTCGACCCTGTCATCCGTGAACCAGCGGGCAACCCTAGCGCCTTCCTCCGCCACCCCGCCGCCCGGCGAACGTTCCGCCCGCGCCGTGCACCGCCCGGAACGCGTCCGCCTCGACGCGGCACCGCCCGGTCACGTCGGTGGTGGTGGCCACCGGGTCCCTCAGACCAGCGTCTCACCGTCGGCGAAGCGAACGCCGCGGCCCCACTCGGCGGCGGTCATCTGCCGCTTGCCCTGCGGCTGCACCTCGCCGAGCTCGACGGGGTGGCTGGCGGTGCCGACGAGCACGGTCTTCCTGGTGGCCGCGATCTCGCCGGGGGCGAGCTTGTCCGCGTCGGGGGCGAGCCGCACCGGGCCGATCTTGACCCGCTGGCCGCGGAACTCCGTCCAGGCGCCGGGAGCCGGAGTGCAGGCGCGCACGAGCCGGTCCACCCGCATCGCGGGCGCGGCCCAGTCGACGCGCGCGTCGTCGACCTCGATCTTCGGGGCGAGGCTGACGCCGTCCGCGGGCTGCGGGCGCGCCTCCAGGGCGCCGTCCTCGACGCCGTCCAGCGTGGCCAGCAGCAGGCCCGCGCCCGCCTCGCCGAGCCGGGCCAGCAGCGTGCCGCTGGTGTCGTCGTCACGGATCGGCTCGGTCAGCACGCCGAAGACCGGCCCGGCGTCCAGCTCCTTCACGATGCGGAAGGTCGAGGCGCCGGTGACGTCGTCACCGTGCAGTACGGCGTGCTGGACGGGAGCCGCGCCCCGCCACGCCGGCAGCACGGAGAAGTGCAGGTTGATCCAGCCGTGAGGCGGGATGTCGAGGGCCGTCTGCGGAAGCAGCGCGCCGTAGGCGACCACCGGGCAGCAGTCCGGGCCGATCGCCCGCAGCCGGTCGAGGAAGTCCGGGTCGCCGGCCTTCGCCGGTCTGAGCACCTCGATGCCCGACTCCTCCGCGAGCTGGGCCACCGGGCTGGGGTGCACCTTCCGCCCCCGGCCCGACTGCGCGTCCGGCCGGGTGACGACGGCCGCCACCTCGTGCCGGGGCGAGTCCAGCAGGGCGCGCAGCGACGGCAGCGCGGTGTCGGGGGTGCCGGCGAAGACCAGGCGCACTACAGGGCCCGTCCCTGCGTGGCGTGCGGCGAGATCTTCACCACCGGGGCCGACAGGCCGCTCCACTCGGCCTCGCGGATCGCCTTCATGGCGAGCTTGCGCTGCTTCGTGTCCATCCTGTCGATGAACAGCACGCCGTCCAGGTGGTCGGTCTCGTGCTGGAAGCAGCGCGCCATGATGTCGGTGCCCTCGATCGTCACCGGCTCGCCGTGCATGTTGAAGCCCTTGGCGACCGCCCGGATCGCCCGCGGCGTGGGGAAGGACAGGCCGGGGAAGGAGAGGCAGCCCTCCTCGCCCTCCTCGTCCAGCTCGTCGCCGAGGTCGAGATCGGGGTTGATCACGTGGCCGAGCTGCTCGTCCACGTAGTAGGTGAACACGCGCAGCCCGACGCCGATCTGCGGCGCGGCGAGCCCGGCGCCCGGCGCGTCCATCATCGTGTCGGTCAGGTCCTTCACGAGCCTGCGCAGCTCCTTGTCGAAGTCGACCACCGGCTCGGCCGGCGTGCGCAGCACGGGGTCGCCGAACAGGCGGATCGGCTGAATGGCCAAGGGTCGGCTCCGTTCACGTCACATACACGAGGAGGATCACCACAGTCTATGTGCGCGACCGCACCTTCATCGCCGTCTTCCTGGCCGTCTTCGCGATCAGCGGATCGGGGTGGTGCCGGCCGAGCATCTCCAGCACGGCGAGGGCGTCGGGGTGGTCGGCCCGGCCCATCTCGGGCACCAGCGCGAGCAGGTCCTCGCCGAGCAGGTCGAAGTGGGCCACGGAGTCGACCGGGGCGCCGATGTAGAGCAGGGCGGCGAGGGTGTCCACCGCCACCCAGGCGCCGTCGCCCTCGCCGAGCGCGGGCGCCTCCAGGTCTCGCACGCCCAGCCAGGCCGCGGCGTAGCGCCACATCATCGGCTCGTCCAGGGCCTCCCGTACGGCCTGCGCGGCCTCGGGGCCGAGCTCCTCCAGCACGGTCCCCGCGGTGCCGCGCTGGGCCGCGTCGCCCGACGCGGCGATCTTGATCAGCTCCCGCGCGGCGTCCTCCGGGACCCGGCGCTCCAGCCAGAGGGTGGCGGCGCTGGCGGACGCCCGGCCGTGCAGCATCGCGTCGATGAGGTCGGCGGCCCCCAGCTCGGCCAGCGCGGCCACCTCGCCCAGGGACGGAGCGTCGTGTCCCTCCCGCAGCAGGTCGCGGCGCACCGCCCACACGCCCGGCTGGCTGAGGCGGACCAGCTCGCCGGTCAGCTCGATCAGCCCGCAGTACTCCAGCAGCGCCATCGCCGCCGACAGCTCGCCCGGCAGGGTCATCCGCAGCCGCCGCAGGTCGGCCGGCCGCGCCTCGCATCCCACCTCGTGCGCCTGCAGGATGCCGCCGGCGAGCGCCGCGAGCGGCATGCCCTCGCGCACCGAGTAGATCGTGGCGAGGATCTCGGTGAGGTGCTCGTCGACCACGGCCGAGCCGGTGAGGCCCTCCTCGGTCCGGTCGAGCACGTCCATGACCACGCCGTCCCAGAACTCCATGGGGTCGGGCACCCCCGGCCCGGGGCGGGCGCCCTGGCGGGTGACCTCCACGAGACGGCCGTTCACCGCGACCACCCACAGCAGCCGGAGCCGGGCGGCCGCCAGGTCCAGCGCGGCGACGACCGCCTCCGCCTCGGCCGGGTGCGGCAGCCCCTCCTCGGTCACCTCGCAGACGCCCTGGGGGGAGGCCGCGCAGCGGCCCCCGACCCACTCGGCGAGGCGGCGGGCGTCGCGTACGAGGGGGACCTCCCGGACCGCGTGGACGAGCTCCTCGTCGGGGGCGATGTCGACCGGCGGGAAGGTGAGCACGTCGCTGTCGGCCATTCCAGCAACTTACTGCACAGCAGTCACCTGATGCCCCGCGAACGTGCCTTGAAGGCCGCTTTCCGGGCGGCCTTCGCGGCGGCCTGGTCCCGCAGCGTGTTGCCGAGCAGCTCCAGGACCTCGACGACGTCGGGGTGCTCCACCCGCCACATGTCCTCGATCAGATGCGGGGGCGGGCCGGAGGCCGCGATGTTCTCCGCGAAGCCCTCGGGGTCGGCCTCGGCGGCGGGCAGCGCCAGCGCCAGCATGTCGACGCTCATCCACAGCACCTCCTCCGGCGTGAGCGCGGGGGCCTCCAGGCCGCGCGAGGACAGCCAGTGGATGGCGTGCGGGCGAAGCTCGGTGTCGTCCAGGTAGGACCGCACGACGGGAGCCGCCTCCCGGCCCAGCCGGTCGACGATCGTCACCGCGACCCCGCGCACCTCCGCCGGGGCGCCCGCGACGGCGGCCAGCAGCTCCGCCGCGGCCTGCTCGGGCGTACGGCGGGACAGCCACTCTGCGATGTCCCGTTCGGCCGCCTCGTCCGCCGGGCCGTCGCCGATGAGGCCCGCGATGAGGCCGCTCGCGTCGCCTTCGGCCAGGTCGGGGGCGAGCGGCGCGTCCATGCCCATGCCCGCGTACACCTCGCGCAGGCCCCACAGGGCGTGCGTGGTGAGGGCCAGGCCGTCCTCCGTACGCTGGACCGTTCCCGCGTACGCCAGGCCGGTCAGCGCCTCGTCCAGCCGCCCCACCGGCCGCCCGTCGGCCAGTTCACGCAGGTAGTCGGCGAGCGCGTCCACCGGGACGGGCGACTGCAGCCGGTAGAGCAGGTCGTGGATCTGGGCCATCCCGTCGTCGACCACCCGCTCGCCGGTCAGCGGCACCAGGCCCTCGATCAGCAGCTCCAGCGCCCCCGTCCACAGGTCGAGCACCTCCTCGTCGCCGCGCTCCGCCAGGTCGCGGAAGCCCTCGGCCGCCTCGACGGCCGGAGGGCCGGCGTGCGCCAGCCCCAGTTCGAGCGCCAGGCGCCAGGCGGCCTCGGGGCGTCGTACGCCGAGGCCGTCCCTGATCGCGCGGGCGTCCGCGGCGCGCAGCGAGCGGCGCAGGGTGAGGGTGCGGCGGCCCTCCGCCAGCCACGTCACCACGCGGTGGGCGTCGACCAGCAGCGGCACCTCGCGCGCCGCCCGCGCCACCTCCTCGGCCGGCGCGAGCCGTACGGGCGGCAGCGGCGCGCAGCCGGGGCAGTCGCAGTCGGGGCCGTCCGTCTCCCCCTCGGCCCGGCCGCCCGCGGCGTCGAGCTCCAGCGAGTCGGGGCCGATGGCGCTGAACAGGCTCTTGGCCATGCCGAACTTGGACGTGTCGGCGAGCGCCCGGGGCATCTCGGGCTCGATCTCGTCGATCGTCGCCCGCATCCGGGCGGCGGTCTTGCCGCCGATCTCGCCCGTGTCCAGGAGGAACTCGACCAGCGTGCGCGCCGCGGCCACGGTCTCCGGCGCGCTCTCGGGCGGCGCGATGACCTTGCGCGGGTAGATCTCCAGCAGGAGCTCCTCGAAGGTCCCCGGCCGGAAATCGCCCAGCTCGTTGACCTCCAGATAGTCGCTGGCGTAGTCGCACAGCAGCCGTACCTCGTCGACGTCGACCTCGACGTTCCTCTCCCGCCCCCAGGCGCGGAGGCCGTCGACGGCCCGGTTCACCCATTCGATCGACACACACGCACGCTAACGGCTCGCTTTGTGCGAGGCGAATCGGTCAGATGAGATCGAGCGGATCAATGTTCACTCGGACCACCTCCGGTGCCTTGCGTGCCGAGCGCACCCCGGAGGCGCCCTTGAGCGCGCGGGCGAGCGCGGAGCCGAGGTGACGCGGCACCCGGACCATGGCGCGCTCCATCCCGCCGTCCACCGGCACCGGCCCCAGCACCTGCGCCCCGGCGGGCAGACCGGCGTCCGCCAGCGTCTCCCTGACGGCCGCCGCCGGGCCGGTCAGCGTGGCCAGCCGCACGGCCGGCGGGAAGCCCAGCTCGGTCCGGTCGTCGAGCTCCCGCTCGGCGAAGGTGACGGTGTCCCACCGCAGCAGGGCCTGTACGGCCGGGACCGCCGCGTCGGCCATGACGACCAGCTCGCCCGCAGGCCGCAGCAGCGCGGCGGCGTTCGCCCAGCGCCGCAGGGTCTCCTCGGCCGCGCGCAGGTCGGGACGGCCGAGCAGGGCCCATCCGTCGAGCAGCACGCCGGCCGCGTAGCCGCCGTCGGGCACCGGTTCGGCCCCTGGGGTGGCCACGACCAGTGCCGGAGCTCCGCTCACCCTGGCCAGGACCCCGTCGCGTCCGCTCGTGCGCACGGCGACGGACGGGAAGGCCCGGCCCAGCTCCTCCGCCGTCCGCCGGGCGCCCACGATGACGGCCCGCACGCCGGTCCCCCCGCAGGAGGGGCAGCGCCAGTCGCCCGCGATCCGGCCGCACCAGCGGCAGTACGGCATGGCGTGCCCGCCCCGCAGGGCCAGCGGTCCCGAGCAGACCGGCCCCGAATACGACGGCTCCGAGTGCGACTGCTCTGAGTACGACTGCTCCGAGTGCGACTGCTCCGTGGCGAGGCGGACCGGCGGCGCGCCCGAGCAGCGGGCGGGAGCGCGGCAGTGGCGGCACGCGAGCGCGGGCAGGTAGCCCCTGCGCGGGACCTGCACGAGGACGGGCCCGTGCTCCAGGCCCTCGCGCAGCGCCCGCCAGGCGACGCTGGGCAGGCGGGCGGCCCTGGCCGCCTGGTCACGGGCCAGTTCGGCGTCGTCGCCCGCGGGGCGCACTCTGGGGGCCCGCGCCCGCACCACCGCGCGGTCGGGCACGAGGGGGCCGGCCCAGCCCGTGTCGACGAGCGCCGTCGCCTCGGCGGTGCGGGCGTAGCCCCCGACGAGCAGGCCCGCTCCCGACTGGTGGGCGCGCAGGCCGAGGACCTCCCGCGCGTGGGGATAGGGGGCGTGGCGCTCGGCGTGCAGGTCGTCGCCGTCGTCCCAGATGACCGCGAGGCCCAGCCGGGCCACCGGGGCGAAGGCCGCCGGGCGGTTGCCCACCGCGATGCCGGCCTCCCCTCGCAGCGCCTTGAGCCAGCGCCGGTATCGCTCGGCGGGCCCGAGGTCCGCGGTGATCGCGACGTGCGGGGTGTCGCCCAGGGCCTCGGCCACCAGGGCCACGTCCCTGCCGTCGGGAACCACCACGACGACGCCCCGGCCGCCGTCCAGCGTCACCCGCGCGGCGGCCGCGATCGCGTGGGGCCACGTCGGCCCGTCGGCGTCCGTGCCGGGCAGGGCGGTCCACACCGCCCGCGGCGCCCTGCCCTCGGCCAGCGCCTCCAGGAACGAGGCCCCCGCCGGATAGGCCTCCCACGGACCCGCGTACGCGTCCTTCCCCGCCGGGGCGGCGGCGTCGGCGCCCGCGGGGAGATCGGCGCGGCGGACGGGGGTGCGCGCCTCGGCCTCGACCCGGGCGTGCCGCGGCGGCACCGCCAGCCGCAGGACGTCGGGCAGGGTCCCGGCGTAGCGGTCGGCCACCGCACGGGCCAGGCGGGCGATCTCGGGGGTGAGAACGGGCTCCGGGGAGATCACCCGCTCCAGGAAGGACAACCGTCCGCCGTGTTCGCTCTCGGCCAGCCGTTCGAGCAGGTAACCGTCGGCGAGCTGACCGGCGAAACGGACCCGCACCCGGCAGCCGGGCACGGCCTCGGCGTCCATCTCGGCGGGGACGAGGTAGTCGAACGGCCGGTCCAGGTGCGGCAACGGCGTGTCCACCACGATCCGGGCGACCGGAAGGCTCGCCGCCGCCTCACGCGCCCCCTTGCGCGCGCCCGCCCGCGCCCGCTCCGTGCCCGCCGCACGAGTCCGCCCGGCGGGCTGGATGAACCGCTTCCCGGCGGCGGGAGGCGCCGGTAGGAGCGCCTCCTGCGGATGAGGGGCACGGGTCGGCTCGGTCACGTGTACGTCCTACCAGACCCGGCGGGCCGCAATCGCCCACAGGCCCGCGGGCTGTGCGCGAAGCCGGTCGAGGGTCCGGGCCGGCGGGCCGAGCGCCGGCCTGCTCGCCGAACAGCAGCAGGCGACGCTCGCCCAGGACTGTCGCCTGTGACAGGGCACCGGCCCGCGGGGTCGTCGCCTGTGGCCACGCCGGTTTCGCGGGGCCCCGGCCCGGCAGGGCCGGGCTGACGTGGCCGGGGGTGCCTGTCCGGCGCCGCCGCGAGGGCGGCGCCGGACGACAGCGCCAGGTGCCCGGCGCCGAAGTCCGGCGCCGGGGTCCGTCAGGGACGGGTCACAGGCCCGCGGCGGTGCGCAGCGCGTCGGCCCGGTCGGTGGACTCCCAGGAGACGCCCTCACGGCCGAAGTGGCCGTACGCGGCGGTCTCGGAGTAGATCGGGCGCAGCAGGTCGAGGTCGCGGATGATCGCGGCCGGGCGCAGGTCGAACACCTGGAGCACCGCGTCCTGGATCACGTTGACCGGCGCCTTCTCGGTGCCGAACGTCTCGACGAACAGGCCGACCGGCTGCGCCTTGCCGATCGCGTACGCCACCTGGACCTCGCAGCGGTCGGCCAGACCGGCCGCGACGACGTTCTTGGCGACCCAGCGCATCGCGTAGGCGGCCGAACGGTCCACCTTGGACGGGTCCTTGCCGGAGAAGGCGCCGCCGCCGTGGCGGGCCATGCCGCCGTACGTGTCGATGATGATCTTGCGGCCGGTGAGCCCGGCGTCGCCCATCGGGCCGCCGATCTCGAAGCGGCCGGTCGGGTTCACCAGCAGGCGGTAGCCCTCGGTCTCGATCTCCAGGTCGGCCAGCACCGGCTCCACGACGTGGTCGCGGATGTCGGGGGCCAGCATCTCCCGCAGGTCGATCTCCGGGGCGTGCTGGGTGGAGACCACCACGGTGTCGAGGCGGACCGGCCGGTCGCCGTCGTACTCGATCGTGACCTGGGTCTTGCCGTCCGGGCGCAGGTAGGGAACGGTCCCGTTCTTGCGGACCTCCGACAGGCGGCGGGCCATCCGGTGCGCGAGCGTGATCGGCAGCGGCATCAGCTCGGGGGTCTCGCGGCAGGCGTAGCCGAACATCAGGCCCTGGTCGCCCGCGCCCTGGCGGTCGAAGTCGTCGGCGCCCTCGCCCTCGCGGTGCTCGTAGGCGTCGTCGACGCCCTGGGCGATGTCCGGCGACTGGGCGCCGATGGACACCGACACGCCGCAGGAGGCGCCGTCGAAGCCCTTGTGGGAGGCGTCGTACCCGATCTCGAGGATCTTCTCCCGGATCAGGGCGGGGATGTCGACGTAGGTCTCCGTCGTCACCTCGCCGGCGACGTGGACCTGGCCAGTGGTGATCAGCGTCTCGACGGCGACCCGGCTCTTCGGGTCGTCCTTGAGCATCGCGTCGAGAATCGCGTCACTGATCTGGTCAGCGATCTTGTCCGGGTGGCCCTCGGTGACCGACTCGGAGGTGAACAGGCGACGGGACAACTCTGGGCTCCTCATGCAGCGGCTGCTGACGTCTGTGAAGGACCGGCGGTAGGGCCTACCGGCGGCCATTCGATGCTCACGCGAGTCTAGCCTCAGGCGATGCGGCGCGGCACAGCCATCCCGGTTCCGGCCACGTCACCGGTTCCCCGACAGGCGGCGGGCAGGACGCGCCCGCCGGGGTCCCGGACGCTCGTCAGAGGTCGGGGAGGGGATCTCTGGGCAGGTCACCCGGGGAGAAGGCCTCGGCGTCCGCCGCCGCGACCACCGCCGCGTACTCGTCGTCGACCTCCAGGGTCATGCCGTCGATCTCGATCCTCGGGCCCGACCCGAACTCGACCGGCCCGAGGCGCGTACGGCGGGGATAGCGGGCCCACACCCGCGACGGCTCGTCCCGCGTGAGCATCTTGGTGGACAGCAGCGTGACCGAGCGGTTCGTCACGACGACGAGAAAGCTGATCATGGCAGGAGGAGGCAGGGCCACCGCGGGAAAGACATAGCGGATGTCCTCGCCGGGGCCGAGCATGGCCCGGCAGCGCTCTCTGATCGTGGCGGACACCGGCATGCGATCGCTCCCTCGACGCACCCTGCGGAGGCGGGCACGGACGCCCGCACCGGCACCACGCGAGGTCCGCGAGGGGTCGAGGTCCACGAGGGGTCAGGGGAGACGCCGTACCACCAGGTTCCACACTACGTCGGCGAGATCCTCTTTGGGACCCCTCGGAATCTCCACCGACTCACCCTCCGCGGTGAGGACGACCGCGGCGTTGTCGGGCGTGCCGAACGCGAGGTTCTCCCCCACCTGGTTGACCACGAGCAGGTCGCAGCCCTTGCGTTCCAGCTTGGCGCGCCCGTTGGCGAGGACGTCGTCCGTCTCCGCCGCGAAACCCGCGATCACCCGGGGGTACGTCCTGCCCCCGGCCCGGCGGGTCTCCCCCAGCTCAGCCAGGATGTCCGGATTTTTCGTGAGATGGATTGGATCGGGCTCGGCGGCCGACTTCTTGATCTTCGTGCCGCTCTGCCGTACGGGCCGGAAGTCCGCGACGGCGGCGGCCATGACGACGGCGTCGGCGTGCTCCGCCGCGGCCAGGACCGCCTCACGGAGCTGCGTCGCCGACTCCACCCGCACCACCTTCGCGCCCGCCGGGTCGGGCAGCGCCACGTTCGCCGACACCAGCGTGACCTCCGCGCCCCTGGCGACGGCCGTACGGGCGAGGGCGTATCCCTGCAGCCCCGAGGAGCGGTTGCCGATGAAGCGGACGGGGTCGATCGCCTCACGGGTGCCACCGGCGGAGACGACGACGTGCCGCCCCGCCAGATCGCCGCCGCGGCCCGCGAGCACGCGCCGGCAGACCTCGAAGATCTCGGCGGGGTCCGGCAGCCGCCCGGGGCCCGTGTCGGCGCCGGTGAGCCTGCCGCTCGCGGGTTCGATCACCACCGCGCCCCGCTCCCGCAGCGTCGCCACGTTGGCGCGCGTGGCGGGGTGCTCCCACATCTCGGTGTGCATCGCGGGCGCGAACACCACCGGGCATCGCGCCGTGAGCAGTGTGTTCGTGAGGAGGTCGTTCGCCATGCCGTGCGCGGCCCGGGCCAGCACGTCCGCCGTCGCCGGGGCGACGACCACCAGGTCCGCGGACTGCCCGATGCGCACGTGCGGCACCTCGTGCACCGACTCCCACACCTCTGTGGTCACCGGGTTGCCCGACAGCGCGGCCCAGGTCGGCTCGCCGACGAAACGCAGGGCGTCCCTGGTCGGCACGACGCGCACGTCGTGTCCCGACTCCGTGAAGAGGCGCAGCAACTCGCAGGACTTGTAGACCGCGATGCCCGCGCTGACGCCCAGCACGACTGTGTTTCCCGCTTCGCTCATCGGGGCGCTCATACCCGGCGCCTTCCCTCGTCGCTCGTCCCTCGCTCCTCAGTCCAGACCGCCGGCGCGCCCCTCCGGCTCGCTCGGGGTTCTCCGCGTCGCTCATCGAGGCGCTCACCCCTGGCTGGTCGTGCCGGAGGCACGCGAGGAATACAGCCCTCGTCGCTCGTCCCTCGCTCCTCGGTCCAGACCGCCGGCGCTCCCCTCCGGCTCGCTCGGGGTTCTCCGCGTCGCCGCCGGCGGGGCGGGGGTCAGCCCTCGATGGGCTCGGAGGTCAGCAGGCCCTCGGCGACCTCGCGCAGGGCGATGGACAGCGGCTTCTCCTGGGCGTGGGTCTCCACGAGGGGCCCGACGTACTCCAGCAGGCCCTCGCCGAGCTGGGAGTAGTAGGCGTTGATCTGGCGCGCCCGCTTCGCCCCCATGATCACAAGGCTGTACTTGCTGTCGACGATGTCGAGGAGCGAGTCGATCGACGGGTTGGTGATGCCTTCCGCGTAGGCGGCGCTGCTTGCCACGTCAGTGATTCCCCTAGCTAGGTGAGTGTCCCAGCAAGGTTATCAGCCGGTGGCACACGTCATCGACGGACGTGTTGACGAGGGTGAGGTCGAACTCCTTCTCCGCCGCCAGCTCGACGCGTCCCGCCTCCAGGCGGCGGGCGATCACGTCGGGAGGCTCGGTGCCGCGGCCGCGCAGCCGCCGCTCCAGCTCCTCCCAGCTCGGCGGGGCCAGGAACACCAGCAGGGCCTCGGGCATGGTCCTGCGCACCTGCCTGGCGCCCTGCAGGTCGATCTCCAGCAGAGTGGGGACGCCCGCCGCCAGCCTCTCCAGCACCGGACGCCTGGGCGTGCCGTACCGGTTGCCGGCGAACTCGGCCCACTCGAGAAGCTCGCCGGAGGCGACGAGCCGGTCGAACTCGTCGTTGCCGGCGAAGAAGTACTCCACGCCGTGCGTCTCCCCCGGACGGGGCTTCCGGGTTGTCACCGAGACCGACAGCCACACCTCCGGGTGGGACCGCCGGAGCTCGGCGACGACCGTGGACTTGCCCACACCCGACGGACCGGACAGGACCGTCAGGCGCGGGCGGGGTGTGGAGTCACCTCCGCGTGCCCGGGACCCGCTGTCGGTCGCCGCCTCATGGGCCCGATCTCCAGCGGACCAGGACGTTTCGGTCACTCCGTACCCCCGTGAACTCGTTCGTACGCCGCCGAGATCAGCTCTCGGCGCCGCCGAACTCGCGCTCAAGGGAGGCGCGCTGGTTGGCGCCGAGACCCCGCACACGGCGGGATTCGGCGATACCAAGGCGCTCCATGAGCTGCTTGGCGCGGACCTTGCCGACGCCAGGGAGCGACTCCAGCAGAGCCGAGACCTTCATCTTGCCGATGACGTCGTCGGTCTGCCCATCCTTCAGCACCTCAGCCAGAGAAACCGCGCCGTGCTTGAGCCGGTTCTTGACCTCGGCACGCTCCTTGCGTGCCTTGGCGGCCTTCTCAAGAGCTGCGGCGCGCTGCTCGGGGGTCAGGGGAGGAAGAGCCACGCCGGGTCACCTCGAATTTCTTGTCGATGTACTCGGACGGGAGGGGAAACTAGCTGGTCTTGGCCGTAACGGCAACGTCAAGAGAGGTTTCTCGGACCATAAAATTGATTTTACTACTTCCAGTATTGGAAAAGTTACTCTGGGTAGATCAAAACCGCCTCAGCAGGCCCGGAACGGATGACGCTTCGTTACGGGCCCGATGAGACGTTCAGGGACTTTCAGGGGGTGATCACGGGGTGCTCACAGGGCGCACGCGGCGCAGCGCGGCGGCGATCGCGGCGGCGGCGGCGCCGGGGTCGGGCGCCCCGGTGATGGGCCGCCCGATCACGAGGAGGTCGGCCCCCTGGGCGACCGCGTCCTCGGGGGTGGCCACCCTCGCCTGGTCCTGGGTGCCGGCGCCCGCGGGCCGTACGCCGGGGGTGATGAGCGTGATCTCCGGGCCGACCTCGGCCCGCACGGCGGCGACCTCCCGGGGCGAGCAGACGAGGGCCTGCGCGCCCGCTCCGACGGCCACGGCGGCCATACGGCGCGCGGCCTCGTCCGGGGGTCCCTGGATGCCCACCTCGCGGAGATCGGCCTCGGAGAGCGACGTCAGGAGCGTCACGGCCGCGATCCGCGTGCCGGGGGACGCCTCGACGGCCGCCCTGACCATGGCGGGACCCCCCGCGGCGTGCACGGTCAGGTAGGTGGGCTTGAGCCGGGCGACGGCCCTGGCGGCCGCGCCCACGGTGTTCGGGATGTCGTGCAGCTTCAGGTCCAGGAAGACCTGCACGCCGCTCGCGCCGCGCACCGAGGCGATCACGTCGGGCCCGTACCGCAGGTAAAGTTCCAGTCCCACCTTGACCGTGGAGACGTGCGGGGTGACCAGACCGGCCCAGCGGGCCGCGGTCTCCAGGTCGGGCGCGTCCAGGGCGACGGCGATGGGGGCGGGCGTGGTCAAAGCGAACTCTCCTCCAGATCGGTGCGTGTGCGTGGTTGCGCGCCCGCCGGGCGGTGGGCCAGGCCCACGACGTCGGCGAGGCGGTCGAACCCGCGCGCCTGCAGAAGCTCCTCCAGCTCCCTCAGGACGCGCGGGCAGGCGTAGGGGTCGTGGAACAGGGCCGTGCCCACCGCGACGGCGCAGGCGCCCGCCAGGACGAGCTCAAGGGCGTCCCTGCCGGTCGTGACGCCGCCCATGCCCACGATCGGCACCCCGGGCAGCGCCGCGTGCACCTGCCACACGCAGCGCACCGCCAGGGGCCGTACGGCGGGGCCGGACAGGCCGCCGGTGCCGGCGGCGAGCGCGGGACGCATCGAGTCCACGTCGATGCTCATCCCGACCGGCGTGTTGATCATCGCGAGGGCGTCGGCGCCGCCGTCCACGCACGCACGCGCGACCGCGACGACGTCCGCCACGTCCGGCGACAGCTTGGCGATCACCGGCACGTCGTACGGCGTCGCCGCGCGCACCGAGGCCACGACCTCCGCGGCGGCCGAGCCGTCGCGGGCGAACACCCTGCCGCGGTCCTCGACGTTCGGGCAGGACAGGTTGACCTCCACGGCGGTGACGCCGGAGACCCCGGCCAGGCGCCGCGCCAGCGCGGTGTACTCGGTCACGGTGCCGCCGCCGATCGACACGACCGTACGGGCGCCCCGCTCGGCCAGCCAGGGCAGCTCGCGCTCCAGGAACGCCTCGACGCCGGGGCCCTGGAGGCCGACGGCGTTCAGCAGCCCGGAGGGGGTCTCGGCCATCCGCGGCGTCGGCCGCCCCGCGCGCGGGGCCATGGTGATCGACCGGGTGACGAACGCGCCCAGCCGGTGGACGTCGGAGAACTGGGCCAGCTCACGGCCGGTCCCGCCGCAGCCGGAGGCGGTCAGGATCGGGTTGGGCAGTTCCACGTGCGCCAGATAGGTCCGGAGGTCGGCCGTCACCGCCGGCGCCCCCGCCTCGGCTCAGGCATGCCGTCCGCCTGGCGCGCCGAGCGCGTCGAACGGGATCGTTCCGACGTCGTCGAACCGCACGCGCTCGCCCCGGAACACCGGCCCGTCGGCGCAGGCGCGGACCATCCGGGTCACCCCGTCGTCGCCGATGACCGGCACCACGCACGTCATGCAGACGCCGATGCCGCACGCCATCCGCTCCTCCACGGCGACCTGCACCGGGATGCCGAACTCGGCCGCGACCGCGGTGACGCCGCGCAGCGTCTCCATCGGGCCGCAGGCGTAGACGACGTCGGCCCGCGCGTCGGCGATGACCCCGGGGAGCACGTCGGTCACCCGGCCGCGCATGCCGAGCGAGCCGTCCTCGGTGGTCAGCGTGGTCGTCTCGCCCATCCGGCGGGCCCGCAGCGCGCCGAAGACCCGGTCGGCCGACGGCGCCCCGAGCACGAAGTCGACCCGGCAGCCCCGCTGCTGCAGCGCGTCGCCCAGCGCGAACAGCGCCGCCGCGCCGTGCTCGTCGCCCACCAGCACACAGGTGCAGGGGTCGCGGGGCAGCGGGAAGGGCCGGCCCAGCGGGCCGACCAGGTCGAGCGTGTCGCGCACCCTGAGGTCGGCGAGCCAGGCCGTCCCCGCGCCGCGCACGCCGAAGACGAGCTCCACCGTGCCACCGTAGTCCGGCTTCACGTCGTGGACGGTGAAGGCCCGCCGGGTGAGCATCGAGGTGTTCCGACCGCCCACGGCGACCGTGACGAAGTGGCCGGGCCGGAACCGGTCGGCGATGCCCGGGGCGACGACGGTGAGCGCATGGTAGGCGTCCACCCGGCGCGTCGTCAGCACCGTTCCCGTGACCTGAACCGGACTCCCGGCCACTAAGTCCTCCCTGCTCATGGCGCTCGCTCCGCTCGCGCGGCTACGGGCGCCGAAGCTGGCGAGGTCGTGCCGGAGGCGCGCAGTGTATCCAGCCCTCGTCGCTCCGGGTCGCTCGTGCCTCGCTCCCTCGCTCCTCAGTCCAGATCGCCGGCGCGCCCTCCGCGCTCATGGCGCCCTCCAGATAGATGCCCCGGGCTAGTCTCGCAGCCTCCTGGCGTGTTCCTGGAGGGAACGCACGTCGATGTCGCCCCGGACGAGTTGCTGGATGCCCTGGACCGCGGCGGCCAGGCCCTGGACGGTGGTGATGCAGGCGATGCCGCGGTTGACGGCGGCGGTGCGGATCTCGTAGCCGTCCAGGCGCGGCCCGGACTGACCGGGGCTGCCGAACGGGGTGTTCACGATGAGGTCCACCTCCCCGTCGAGGATGCGGCGCACGATCGTCGGCTCGCCGCCGGGGCCCGTCCCCTCGCTGTGCTTGCGCACGATCCTGGCACGGACGCCGTTGCGGCGCAGCACCTCGGCGGTGCCCTCCGTGGCGAGGATCTCGAACCCGAGGTCCGCCAGCGCCTTCACCGGGAAGATCGCGGCCCGCTTGTCCTTGTTCGCCACGGAGACGAACGCCCGGCCCTTGGTGGGCAGCGCGCCGTACGCGGCCGACTGCGACTTGGCGTAGGCCGTGCCGAAGAACTCGTCGATGCCCATGACCTCGCCGGTCGAGCGCATCTCCGGCCCGAGGACGGTGTCGACGCCGCGGAACCGGTTGAACGGCAGCACCGCCTCCTTGACCGCGACCGGCGCGTCCAGCGGCAGCGTGCCGCCGTCGTAGCCCTCCGGCAGCATGCCCTCGGCGCGCAGCTCGGCGATCGTGGCGCCCATCGTCAGCCGGGCCGCGGCCTTGGCCAGCGGCACCGCCGTCGCCTTGGACACGAACGGCACCGTACGGCTGGCCCTGGGGTTGGCCTCCAGGACGTACAGCACGTTCGCGGCCAGCGCGTACTGGACGTTCAGCAGGCCGCGCACGCCGACGCCGCGGGCGATGGCCTCGGTGGCGGCGCGGATGCGCTTGACGTCGTAGCCGCCCAGCGTGATCGGGGGCAGCGCGCAGGCCGAGTCGCCGGAGTGGATGCCGGCCTCCTCGATGTGCTCCATGACGCCGCCGAGGTAGAGCTCCTCGCCGTCGAACAGCGCGTCCACGTCGATCTCGATGGCGTCGTCGAGGAACCGGTCGATCAGCACCGGGTGCTCCGAGGCCGCCCGGGCCATGTAGGTCGCGAGCGTGTCCTCGTCGTACACGATGGCCATCCCCGCCCCGCCGAGGACGTACGACGGCCGTACGAGCACGGGGTAGCCGATCTCCTCGGCGACCGCCTTCGCCTCGTCCACGGTCGTCGCGGTGCCGTGCTTGGGCGCGGTCAGCCCGGCCTCGGACAGGACCCGGCCGAACGCCCCGCGGTCCTCGGCGAGGTGGATCGACTCCGGCGAGGTGCCGACCACCGGCACCCCGGCGTCCTTGAGCGCCTGCGCGAGGCCCAGCGGCGTCTGGCCGCCGAGCTGGACGATCACTCCCGCGACCGGCCCGGTCTCCCGCTCGGCGTGCACGACCTCCAGCACGTCCTCCAGCGTGAGCGGCTCGAAGTAGAGCCGGTCGGAGGTGTCGTAGTCGGTCGAGACGGTCTCGGGGTTGCAGTTGACCATCACGGTCTCGTAGCCGGCCTTGGCCAGCTCGAACGACGCGTGGACGCAGGCGTAGTCGAACTCGATGCCCTGGCCGATGCGGTTGGGCCCGCTGCCCAGGATGATCACCTTGGGCCGGTCCCCCACCGGCACCTCGGTCTCCTCGTCGTACGTGGAGTAGAGGTAGGGCGTGCGCGCGGCGAACTCGGCGGCGCAGGTGTCCACGGTGTTGTAGACGGGCCGCAGGCCCAGCTCGTGCCGGGCGGCGCGCACCTCGGCCTCGGGAACCCCGAGGATCTCGGCGATCTGCGCGTCGCTGAAGCCGTGCCGCTTGGCCGTGTCCAGGGTGGGCCGGTCGAGCGCGGTGATCGACCGGGCGACCTCGTCGATCGCGAAGAGCTGGTCGACGAACCACGGGTCGACCGAGGTGGCCTCGTGGACCTGCTCGGGGGTGGCGCCCGCCCTGATCGCCTGCTGCATCGTGCGCAGCCGCCCGTCGTGGGGGCTGCGGCAGGCCTCCAGGAGCGCGTCCAGGTCGCCGGGCTCGCCCGCCCAGGTGAACGACGACCCCTTCTTCTCCATCGACCGCAGCGCCTTCTGCAGCGCCTCGGGGAACGAACGGCCGATCGCCATCGCCTCGCCGACCGACTTCATGTGGGTGGTCAGCGTCTCGTCGGCCCCGGCGAACTTCTCGAACGCGAACCTCGGCACCTTGACCACGATGTAGTCGAGCGACGGCTCGAACGACGCCGGGGTCTCCTTGGTGATGTCGTTGGGGATCTCGTCGAGGGTGTAGCCGATCGCCAGCTTGGCGGCGATCTTGGCGATCGGGAAGCCGGTGGCCTTCGACGCCAGCGCCGACGACCGCGACACGCGCGGGTTCATCTCGATGACGATCATCCGGCCGGTCGCCGGGTCGACCGCGAACTGGATGTTGCAGCCGCCGGTGTCGACGCCGACCTCGCGGATGACCGCGATCGCGACGTCGCGCATGTTCTGGTACTCGCGGTCGGTCAGCGTCAGCGCGGGCGCCACGGTCACGCTGTCGCCGGTGTGGACGCCCATCGGGTCGATGTTCTCGATGGAGCACACGATGACCACGTTGTCGTTGCGGTCGCGCATGACCTCCAGCTCGTACTCCTTCCAGCCGAGGATCGACTCCTCCAGGAGCACCTCGGTGGTCGGGGACGCGTCGAGGCCGGCGCCCGCGATGCGGCGCAGCTCCTCCTCGTCGTGCGCGAAGCCGGACCCGGCGCCGCCCATCGTGAAGCTCGGGCGGACGACGACCGGGTAGCCCAGCTCGTCCGCCGCGCGCAGGCACTCGTCCATCGTGTGGCAGATCGCGCTGCGCGCCGACTCGGCGTTGAGGCCGTGCTCGGCGGCCACCTTCGCGACGATCTCCTTGAACCGCTCGCGGTTCTCCCCCGCCTGGATGGCGTCGATGTCGGCGCCGATCAGCTCGACGCCGTACTTGCCGAGGACTCCCGCCTCGTGCAGCGCCACCGCCGTGTTCAGCGCCGTCTGGCCGCCCAGCGTGGGCAGCAGCGCGTCGGGCCGCTCCTTGGCGATGATCTTCTCGACGATGTCCGGCGTGATCGGCTCGACGTAGGTGGCGTCGGCGAACTCGGGGTCCGTCATGATCGTGGCCGGGTTGCTGTTGACCAGGACGACCCGGAAGCCCTCGCTGCGCAGGACCCGGCAGGCCTGGGTGCCCGAGTAGTCGAACTCGCACGCCTGTCCGATGACGATCGGGCCGGAGCCGATCACCATGACGGACCTGATGTCCGTACGCTTAGGCACCCTTGGCCCCCTTCTTGCTCATGATCTCGCAGAACTCGTCGAACAGGTAGGCCGCGTCGTGCGGGCCGGCCGCCGCCTCGGGGTGGTACTGGACGCTGAACGCGGGACGGTCCAGCAGGCGCAGCCCCTCCACGCAGTCGTCGTTGAGGTTGACGTGGCTGACCTCGGCCGCGCCGTACGGCGTCTCGAAGGGCCCGTCGAGCGGCGCCTGCACGGCGAAGCCGTGGTTGTGCGCGGAGATCTCGACCTTGCCGGTCCTGCGGTCCTGCACCGGCTGGTTCACGCCTCGGTGGCCGTACCGCAGCTTGTAGGTGCCGAGGCCGAGCGCCCTGCCGAGGATCTGGTTGCCGAAGCAGATGCCGAAGAACGGCACGCCCGCGTCCAGCACCTCGCGCAGCGACTCGACCGCGTACCCGGCCGCGGCGGGGTCGCCGGGGCCGTTGGAGAAGAAGACGCCGTCGGGGCCGAGGGCGAGGATGTCGGCGGCGCCGGCGGTGGCGGGCAGCACGTGCACCTCGCAGCCCCGCTCGGCCATCCGCTCCGGGGTCATCGCCTTGATGCCGAGGTCGACCGCGGCGACGGTGAAGCGCTTGCGCCCGCGCGCCGGCACGACGTACGGCTCGGGCGTGCTGACCTCGCGGGCGAGGTCGGCGCCCTCCATGCCGGGCGAGCGCCGCACGCGCTCGACCAGCTCGGCGACGTCGCCGCCCTCGCTGAAGACGCCGGCGCGCATCGCGCCGCGCTCGCGCAGGTGGCGGGTGAGGGCCCGGGTGCCGGACATGGCGATGCCGACGACGCCCTGCTCGCGCAGGTAGTCGTCGAGCGTCCGGCGGGAGCGCCAGTTCGACGGGATCCGCGACGGCTCGCGCACCACGTAGCCCGCGACCCAGACGCGGCGGGACTCGGGGTCCTCGTCGTTCACGCCGGTGTTGCCGATGTGGGGGGCGGTCATCGCCACGATCTGGCGGTGGTAGGAGGGGTCGGTGAGGGTCTCCTGGTAGCCGGTCATGCCGGTGTTGAAGACCATCTCGCCGAACGTCTCGCCCACGGCGCCGTACGGCGTTCCCTCGAAGACGCGTCCGTCCTCGAGAACCAGCAGGGCTGTCATACGAGCTTCCCTTCGAGAACGGTGGGGCGGCCGCGCAGGAACGTGGCGACCACGCGGCCGGGCAGGGTCATCCCCTCGTACGGGGTGTTCCGGCTCTTCGACGCCATCGCGGTGGGGTCCACGGGCCGCCGGACCGACGGGTCGTACAGGGTGAGGTTGGCGGGCGCGCCGGGCTCGATGGGCCGGCCGTGCCCGGACAGGCGGCCGATCCTGGCCGGCCGCGCGGACATGCGGTCGGCGACGCCGGCCCAGTCGAGCAGCCCGGTCTCGACCATGGCCTCCTGGACCACCGGCAGGGCGGTCTCCAGGCCGATCATGCCCATCGCCGCCGCGGCCCACTCGGTCTCCTTGTCCTCGACCGGGTGGGGGGCGTGGTCGGTGGCCACGCAGTCGATCGTGCCGTCGGCGAGGGCCTCGCGCAGCGCGCGCACGTCCTCGGCGGTGCGCAGCGGCGGGTTCACCTTGTAGATCGGGTTGTACGGCCCGAGCGGCGAGGTCTCCGCGCAGGAGTCGGTCAGCAGCAGGTGGTGCGGGGTGACCTCGGCGGTCACGTCCCAGCCCTTCGACTTGGCCCACCGGATGATCTCGACGGAGCCGGCGGTGGAGACGTGGCAGACGTGCAGCCGGGAGCCGACGTGCGCGGCGAGCAGGCAGTCGCGGGCGATGATCGCCTCCTCGGCGACGGCCGGCCAGCCGGTCAGGCCGAGCCTGGCCGACACCTCGCCCTCGTTGAGCTGGGCGCCCTCGGTGAGCCGGGGCTCCTGGGCGTGCTGGGCGACCACGCCGTCGAACGCCTTGACGTACTCCAGCGCCCGGCGCATCAGCACCGCGTCCGAGACGCACTTCCCGTCGTCGGAGAAGACCCGGACGCGGGCCGCGGAGTCGGCCATCGCGCCGAGTTCGGCGAGCTGGCGGCCCTCCAGGCCGGAGGTCACCGCGCCGACGGGCTGGACGTCGCAGTGGCCGGACTCCTGGCCGAGCCGCCAGACCTGCTCGACCACCCCGGCGGTGTCGGCCACCGGGGAGGTGTTGGCCATCGCGTGGACGGCGGTGTAGCCGCCGCGCGCCGCGGCCTGGGTGCCGGTCTCGACGGTCTCGGCGTCCTCCCGGCCCGGCTCGCGCAGATGGGTGTGCAGGTCGACGAGGCCGGGCAGGGCGACCAGCCCGGCGGCGTCGATCGTCTGGCCGGCCTCGGCGCCCGCGAGGTCGCCGATCTCGGCCACGACGCCGTCGCGCAGCAGGATGTCGCGCGGGGCGCCGCCCAGGATGCGGGCGCCCCTGATGAGGATGGTGGTCACAGCTCCCTCGTGAAGGTCGTACGCGTTCATTCGGCGCCTCCGATGGCGGGCTCGGAACCGCCGAGCAGCAGGTAGAGGACGGCCATCCGGACCGTGACGCCGTTGCCGACCTGCTCGACGATCGTCGAGCGCGGCGAGTCGGCGACCTCCGCCGAGATCTCCATGCCGCGGTTCATCGGCCCGGGGTGCATGACGATCGCGTCGTCGTGCAGGCGGGCGAAGCGGTCGCGGTCGAGGCCGTAGCGACGGCTGTACTCCCGCGCCGAGGGGAAGTAGGCCGCGTTCATCCGTTCGAGCTGGACCCGCAGCATCATCACGACGTCCGACTTCGGCAGCACGGCGTCGAGGTCGTACGACACCTGGCAGGGCCAGCTCTCCACCGCCACCGGCAGCAGGGTGGGCGGCGCGACGAGCGTGACGTCCGCGCCGAGCGTGTGCAGCAGCAGCACGTTCGACCGGGCGACCCGGCTGTGCAGCACGTCGCCGACGATCGAGATCTTCAGACCGTCGAGCCGGCCGAGCCTGCGGCGGATGCTGAACGCGTCGAGCAGCGCCTGCGTCGGGTGCTCGTGGGTGCCGTCGCCGGCGTTCACCACACTGCCGCGCACCCAGTTGGCCAGGCGGTGCGGCGCGCCCGAGGCGCTGTGCCGGATCACCACGGCGTCGGCGCCCATGGCCTCCAGGGTGAGCGCGGTGTCCTTCAGCGACTCGCCCTTGGACACGCTCGACCCCTTGGCCGAGAAATTGATCACATCGGCCGACAGGCGCTTGGCCGCGGCCTCGAAGGAGATGCGGGTCCGGGTGGAGTCCTCGAAGAAGAGGTTCACCACCGTCCGGCCGCGCAGCGTCGGCAGCTTCTTGATCGACCGCTGCGAGACCCGGGCGAGCTCCTCCGCCGTGTCGAGGATGAGGAGGGCGTCGTCGCGGGTGAGGTCGCCGGTCGAGAGCAGGTGCGGCTTCATCGGTCGTCCCCCTTGATGAGCACGACCGCGTCGCGCCCGTCCGTCTCCTCCAGGAAGACCTTGACCTTCTCGCTCTTGGAGGTCGGCAGGTTCTTGCCGACGTAGTCGGCGCGGATCGGCAGCTCCCGGTGGCCGCGGTCCACCAGCGTGGCGAGCTGGACCGCCCGGGGCCTGCCCACGTCGTTCAGCGCGTCGAGCGCGGCGCGCACCGTACGCCCGGAGAAGAGCACGTCGTCCACGAGGACGACGGTCCTGCCGTCGACGCCGTCCGGGGGAAGCTCGGTGCGGCCGAGCGGGCGCGCCGGACGCAGGCGCAGGTCGTCGCGGTACATCGTGATGTCGATCGCGCCGACGGGGACCTTGATCCCCTCGAACTGCGCGATCCGGCCGGCGATCCGCTGGGCCAGGGTGGCGCCGCGGGTGGGGATGCCGAGCAGGACGACGCTCTCGGCGCCTCTCGTCCGTTCCAGGATCTCGTGCGCGATCCGCGTGAGCGCCCGGTGGATGTCGGGCCCCTCCAGGACGGCGCGGGCCTGATTTTGGACATCGGACATGAAAAAGTCACCACCTTTCCCGCCTCACGGGACGGGTCTTAAAAGGGTGTCAGGTCTGCTTAGAGTATCAGGGCCCTCCGCCATCCCCCCTCCCGCCAGGGGTGATACGCCGGGGAGGCGGCGTACGCCCCGGGTCCCCGGGGGATCGGAAGCCGCATCACATCGGGTGTCGGGGATTTCGGTGAGAGCACTGTTTGGCGCTCTTTTTTCCAATCAGCTTGACCTTTGGGAGTGTCGGCTTTACCGTCACTGTCCGTAACCACAACACGCGACCTTCCTGGGTAAAACCCGACGCAGCGGTCACCGAAGGTGCCGGGGCCGGTGCCAGCCCCGGTGTTCGGAACGCTTGGGACAAGGACGCACAATCAAGTGAGAAGAGACATAGAAAGCCGGGGGCCACACGATGCCGTCTGACTACGCCAAGTCGCTGGGCGCGCGCCTGCGCGCCATCCGGACCCAGCAGGGGCTGTCCCTGCACGGTGTCGAGGAGAAGTCCCGTGGCCGGTGGAAGGCCGTCGTCGTGGGCTCCTATGAGCGGGGTGACCGCGCGGTGACCGTGCAGAAGCTCGCCGAGCTCGCGGACTTCTACGGGGTGCCGGTCTCCGAGTTGCTGCCGGGCGGGGCCGCTCCCAGCCCGCTCGCCCCGGCTCCCAAGCTGGTCATCGACCTGGAGCGGCTGTCGCAGCTGCCGAAGGACAAGGCCGGTCCGCTGGCCCGCTACGCGGCCACGATCCAGAGCCAGCGTGGTGACTACAACGGCAAGGTGCTGTCCATCCGGCAGGAGGACCTGCGCTCGCTGGCGGTCATCTACGACAAGTCACCCGTCGAGCTGACCGAGGAGTTCATCAACTGGGGCGTGCTCGACGCCGAGGCCCGCCGCGCCGTCGAGTCCTTCTGACCAACTCCCCCCCGGCCGTTCCCTCCGACCACCGGGCCGCCGCGGCGGCCCCCCATCGGCCTCCGCACGCCGGGGAGCCGCGTCACGAGTGATTCCTGTCATAGGGGGATAGGCAGGACATGACTTTTTTCGTGGGCTCGGAGGTGGGCAGGCTCCGCCAGGTCCTGGTCGACATCCCCGAACTGGCGCTCAAGCGGCTCACCCCCGGCAACAAGGACGGCCTGCTCTTCGACGACGTGCTCTGGGTGCACCGCGCGCTGGAGGAGCACCGGGAGTGGTGCGAGGTGCTCACGGCGCGCGGCGTCACGGTGCACCACCTCGGCGACCTCCTGCGGGAGGCGATCGAGGTGCCCGACGCGCGCAAGCACATCCTCGACGGCAGCGTCGACGAGCACTGGTTCGGCCCGCTGACCGCCGACGCGATCCGCAACACGCTGGACGCCCTCGACGGAGCCGCGCTCGCGCCGTACCTGACCGGCGGGATCACCAAGCGCGAGATCATGGAACTGGGCTGCGACCCGGGGTCCGTCGTCTTCCACGCGCTCGGCATGGACGACTTCGTCCTCCCGCCGCTGCCCAACCACCTGTTCGCCCGCGACACCTCCTGCTGGGTGTACGGCGGGGTGTCCATCAACGCGATGCGCAAGAAGGCGCGCAGGCGCGAGACCCTCAACTTCGAGGCGGTCTACCGGTGGCACCCGATGTTCGCCGCGGGCTACGGCGACCCGTCCGGCGGGGGGTTCGACGTCTGGTACGACGGCACCCGCATGGCCCCCGCCACCATCGAGGGCGGTGACGTGCTGGTGCTCGGCGACGGCGTCGTGCTCGTCGGGATGAGCGAGCGCACCCAGCCGCAGGCGGTCGAGATGCTGGCGACCAAACTCTTCCGGGCGGGCGCGGCGACCCGCATCGTGGCGCTCGACCTCCCCAAGACCCGCGCGTTCATGCACCTCGACACCGTGATGACCAACGTCGACGTGGGGGTGTTCACCAAGTACGCCGGGCTCGGCATGCTGCCGTCGTACACGGTGGAGCCGGGCGACACCGACAAGGAGCTGAAGGTCACCGACCATCCGCCCGAGGACATGCACCGGGCGATCGCGCGGGCCCTCGGCCTGGACGACATCAAGGTCCTCACGCCGACGCAGGACGTGCACGCGGCCGAGCGCGAGCAGTGGGACGACGGCTGCAACGTGCTGGCCCTGGAGCCGGGAGTCGTCGTCGCCTACGAGCGCAACACCACGACCAACAACCACCTGCGCAGGCACGGCATCGAGGTCATCCCGATCCGGGGCAGCGAGCTCGGCCGCGGGCGCGGCGGGCCCCGCTGCATGAGCTGCCCTCTGGAGCGCGATCCCGTCTGAGGCCGCACCCGGCCGCCGGCGGACCGTGGGCGGGCGCCCCGGCCCGTGCGGACCGCCTTCTCGCGGGCGCGTCGCGTGGCCAGGCCGTCCCGTGTGGCTGACGAACTCGACGGAGCGGGCAGGCGGAGCCGGGCCGCTCGCGCGCCGGCCTCCCGCTTTTGCAGCGCCGTCAGCCGGCCATGGGGAGGGTGGGGCGGCCGGGCAGGCCGAGGATCGACTCGACCTCGCCGACGAACCGGTCCGCTTCCGCTATGATCTCGTCTGCGTCGTTCTGAGTGACGGCCCGGACCATTCCGGCCTCGACCGCCGCTCGCTTGGTCGCGCTCATCGCGAAGTAGGCCGCCCAGTCCGCGAGCTTCGGCTCGACCTCGGGAAGCAGTTCCCAGGCGCTGCGCAGCCGCCGCCTGCGTCCGTCCATCGGACGCGGACGCGCGGCGAGGATCCCGGCGGCCGCGCGCAGCGCCGCGAGATGGGCCGACACGTAGCGGTCCGCGGGCGTGGGCCCGACGGTCGCGTCGGCGAGGCACGCCCTGGCGTCCGCGAGACGCGCCAGGACCGCCTGCGGAAGCCGGGGCCCGGTCCGCTGATCGCCGTTCTCTTCAGTCATGCCCGCCTCCTTGAGTCGTGGCATCCGGCGAAGGCCGCCGGTGACTTCACAGTCGCAGACAGCACCGACAATTTCGATCGGCCGCGTAATCCCGGGCACCACCGGGATCACGCGGCTTTCTCACGCTCCCGTGGGCGGCCGGACGAGGAGCTTCCCCTCTCCCCGTCCGGCCCACGCCGCGGGCCGTGCCGCATCCGTCTCCGCCGACGACGTAGGCACGGATCCGACGGTGTGGGCGCAGGCCGCGAGTCCCGCGCCCACTCCATCGAACATAGATTCGACCATGCCTGCTGTCAAGGCTGTCAACGAACAAGGGTTCGAGGACTGGCAGGGGCCCGTACGACGAAGGGCCCCGCGCGAACACCTCGCGCGGGGCCCTCCGATCCGCTGGCTATCGCCGGAAAGCACCTCTGACGTGCACGGGGACTCCCTTGCCGAGCATGCCCGGAAGGACCCCGGCCACGTTCATCGGCAGCCGTACACAGCCGTGCGACGCCGGATAAAGCGGCACCGACAGCGCGCCGTGGAGGGCGATCCCGCCGTTGAAGAAGATCGGGTTGTAGAGCTGACCCAGGTAGGACCGGTGCCAGCCCCTGGCCCGCCACGTGGTCTTGTAGTCGCCGGTCGGCGTGCGGGCACTGCCGGAGAAGACCTGCCTCTTGCCGTTCCACACGGCGTACTCGGTGTAGGGAATACCGCTGCCGCTGGAGATGTGACTGATCAGCACCGGGACGCCGGAACGATACAGAACCATCACCTGTTTGGTCAGGTCCACCTCGACCCGGGTGGCCTTGCCGCGGGGCACGAGGACCCGGGGCGCGCGGGGGTTCTCCAGCGCTCTCCAGGTGCGGGCGGCGACCGTGCTGGTCGGCTTGATCCCCTGCACCTTCTGGAACGCCCAGACCGCCGTCAGCGTGGCCCCGCCGTACCGGCCGTCGGCGCTGCCGGGCACGTAGCCGAGCTCCTTGAGACGGGCCTGCAGCGCCTTCACGGCGGCGCCCTTCGCCCCGAGCCTGAGCGTCTTGCCCGGCGCCTCGAACGGCGGGTATCCGGCCCGTCCCGGCAGGGCTCCCCGCGCTCCGGCCACCCGCGTCGCGACCGTCCGCGCGCCGGACACCGGCGCCGCGCCGGCGAGGCCGGACGTCGCGTACGTCACGGCTCCCGCCGGAACGGCTGCGCCGGCCCGCGCCGGGCCGGCGACCCCGGCCGTCGCGAACGCCACGGCCCCCATCGCGACGAGCATGGCCGCGGCCGGTCGCCGTCGACCTCTCATCATGACCAACCCCTCATAAGCCTGATTCCTAACAAAGGACTCACCTTACGGTCGGATTGCGAGCCGTGTGATCACAAGTGGCGATAATCGGCCGCGTCTGTCCTGGCAATCCGTTTAGAGTGGCCGGGTGCCGGAAAAGTTGCATCCGAACGTCGCCCGAGTCGAGCAGGCCCTGCGGGAGCGGCAGGTGACCGGTGAGGTCGTCGTGCTGGACGACGCCGCGCCGACGGCCGCCACGGCGGCGGCCCAGCTCGGCTGCGAGATCGGCGCGATCGCCAACAGCCTGATCTTCGACGCGGACGGCGCGCCGCTGCTGGTGCTGACCAGCGGCGCCCATCGCGTGAACACCGACCTGATCGCGCGGCTCGTCGGAGCGGCGAAGGTGCGCAGGGCGACGCCGGAGTTCGTCCGGGAGCACACCGGGCAGCCCATCGGCGGCGTGGCCCCGGTCGGGCACCCGGCGCCCGTGCGGACGCTCGTGGACACCTGGCTGGGCAAGCACGAGGTCGTGTGGGCCGCCGCCGGGCATCCGCACTCGGTCTTCCCGACCTCCTTCGACGAGCTCGTACGGATCACCGGGGGCACCCCCGCCGAGGTCGGGTGACGTCCGCGACCGGCCTGGCGACGCTTTGCTAGTGTGCGACGGGTGATCCGACTGCGCCGGGTGGGGCCCGACACGTTCAGGGCGGTGCTGGACACCGTGCTGGAGATCTACACGGACGCCATGCGGCCGCCGTCGGACCAGCTCGCGGGCCGCATGGCGATCATGCGCAACCACGCCGGTTATCCCGACTTCGCCTGCGTCCTCGCCGAGGACCCGCAGGGCCCTGGCATCGTCGGCTTCGCGTACGGCTTCCACGGCGGCCCCGGCCAGTGGTGGCACGACGTCGTCCGCGGCGGCCTGCAGGACCGGGCGGGGCCGGTGGTGGCCGACGAGTGGTTCGGCGACGCCCTGGAGATCGCCGAGATCCACGTACGCCCCGAGTACCAGGGCAAGGGCGTCGGGCGGCGCATGATCCACGCGCTGTGCGAGGGCCGCCCGGAGCGCACCGCCGTGCTGTCCACGCACGACGCGCCCACGGTGGCCCGCCATCTCTACCGCGACGTGGGCTTCGCCGACCTGATGACCCGGTTCGTCTTCCCGGGCGGCTACGAGGAGTACGTCATCGCGGGGGTGCGGCTGCCGTTGCCCGGCCCCGCGCCGCTCCCGAAGGACTGATACGCGGGCAGGCGGGTCAGCCGGCGACGGCGGGCACGCCGTGCAGCGCCTGGAACACCTCGCGGGTCGCGCTCGACCGGTTGAAGGTGATGAAGTGGATGCCGGGGGCGCCCTCGTCCAGGAGCGTCCGGCACATCTCGGCGGCGTGCTCGATGCCCAGGCGGCGGACCGCCACCGGATCGTCGGCGACGGCAGCGAACCGCTCGGCCACCTCCGGCGGGAACGGCGCGCCGGACAGCTGCTCGGACCGGGCGATCGTGCTCATCTGCGTCACGGGCATGACGCCCGGGATGATCGGCGTGTCGCACCCCTGGGCCGCCACGCGGTCGCGCAGCCGCAGGTAGTCCTCCGCGCGGAAGAACATCTGGGTGATCGCGTAGTCGGCGCCGGCCCGGCACTTCTGCACGAAGTATCTCGTGTCCGACTCGACCGAGGCCGACCTCGGGTGCTTGTACGGGAAGGCCGCCACGCCCACGCAGAAGTCGCCCGCCTGGCGGATCAGCCGCACCAGGTCCTCGGCGTACAGGACGCCCTCGGGATGCCTGACCCATTCGTCCAGCGGATCGCCGCCGCGCGGGTCACCGCGTACGGCGAGGATGTTGCGCACCCCGGCGTCGGCGAAGCGGCCGACGAGGTGGCGCAGCTCACGGATCGAGTGGTCGACGGCGGTGAAGTGGGCGACGGGCGTGAGCGTCGTCTCGTGGGCCAGCCGCTCGACGATGTCCACGGTGCGGTCGCGGGTCGAGCCGCCGGCGCCGTAGGTGACGGAGACGAACGTCGGCCGCAGCGCCTCCAGTTCGCGGATCGCGCGCCACAGCTGGCGCTCCCCCTCGTCGGTCTTCGGCGGGAAGAACTCGAACGAGAACGAGCGCTCGCCCGCGGCCAGCAGTTCGCGGACCGTCGGGACGCGATCGGGAAGCCGCGAGGGCAGACCGAGAGCCATACGGGAAAGATTACAGCGCGGGACGGTCCCCGGCCTCGCGGTCTTGCCATGTGGACTCGCAGCATGTACTGGCCACCCAGACGTTTTGCCCTAACAGCGCGAGCTGACCAATTTAGAGGGGATCTGCGCTGTGATGTCGGGATCTGGCCCGGTTACTCTCTGAGCATGACCACTTCCGCCGCCTCGCTCGACCACATCCGTACGGAGGTGGACCGCGTTCTCCGGGAGTTCCTCGACCGGCAGCGCCCACACTTCGAGGACCCGCAACTCGCCGTCCTGCTGTCCGCCGCGGAGGACTTCCTCGCCGGTGGCAAGCGGCTGCGTCCCGCCTTCTGCCACTGGGGGTGGCGCGCCGCCGGGGGCGGCGACGAGCCGGGACTGCACTTCGCCGCCGCGTCACTGGAGCTGCTCCAGGCCAGCGCGCTGATCCACGACGACGTCATGGACGCGAGCGACGTACGCCGCGGCATGCCCTCGGCGCACCGGCGCTTCGAACGCCTGCACGCGGACGCGGGCTGGCACGGGTCGGCGCGGCAGTTCGGCGAGGGCTCGGCCGTGCTGCTGGGCAACCTGCTGCTGGTGTGGTCCGGCGAGATGTGGCGCGGCAGCGGCCTGGACCCCCGGGCGATCGCCGCCGCCCAGCCCCTGCACGACTACATGCTCACCGAGCTGATGTGCGGGCAGTACCTCGACCTGCTGGAGCAGGCGCAGGGCGAGAGCACCTTCGACAGCGCCCTGCGGGTTGCCCTTTACAAGAGCGGTAAATATTCCGTCGAGCAGCCGCTGCGGCTCGGGCTGGTCCTCGCCGCCCAGGCCCGGCACTCCTGGATCGACCGCCTGTGCGTGCAGTACGGCCAGCGGGTGGGCATCGCCTTCCAGCTCCGCGACGACATCCTCGGCGTGTTCGGCGACCCGGCCGAGACCGGCAAGCCCGCCGGGGACGACCTGCGCGAGGGCAAGCGGACCGTGCTCATCGCGCGCGCGCTCGCCGGGGCCACCCCCGCCCAGCAGGACGTCGTACGGACCCTGCTGGGCGACCCCGGGCTCGACGCCGACGGGGTCGCGCGGCTGCGCACGGTGATCGAGGAGACCGGCGCGCTGACGGACTGCGAAGACATGATCAAGCGTTATCTCGACGAGGCGCTGCACGCCCTCGACCAGGCGCCGATCGAGGAGGACGCCCGCGCCGCGCTGGCCGCCCTGGCCGTCGCCGCCACCTCCCGCCGCACCTGACGACGCCCCTGCCCGGGATCGCCGGCACCCGAGTCGCCGTGCCGGGCGATTCCGCGTGCCCGGGCCCGGCGACCTCCGGGCCCGGCCCGCCGTCGCCGTTCAGGCGGCGGGCCGGCTCACAGCGGGACGGCCGACAGGCGCGCCTTGAGAGCCGAGGCGGCGGCGGCGGGGTCCTCTGCCTCGGTGACGGCCCTGACGACCACCGCACGGCGCACGCCGTGCGCCATCACCTCGTCGAGGTTCTCCAGGCCGATGCCACCGATGCCGAACCACGGCCGGTCGGAGCCCAGGCCCGCCGCGTGCTCCAGCAACGCGGGGCCGGGCGCCGGGCGGCCCGGCTTGGTCGGCGTGGGCCACACCGGCCCGCAGCAGAAGTAGTCCACGCCCGGTTCCGTCGCGGCGGCCGACGCCTCGGCCGCCGAGTGGGTCGACCTGCCGACGAGCACGCCGGGACCCAGGATCTCCCGGGCCACGGAGACCGGGAGGTCGTCCTGGCCGAGGTGCAGGATGTCCGGCCGGGCGGCGTACGCGACGTCCGCCCGGTCGTTCACCGCCAGCAGCGCGCCGTGCCGGTCGCAGGCCGCGCGGAACACCTCCAGCAGGTCCAGCTCCTCGCGGGCCTCCAGGCCCTTCTCCCGCAACTGGACGATGTCCACGCCGCCGGCCAGGACCGCGTCGAGGAAGTCCTCCAGGTCGCCGCGGTCCCTCCTGCCGTCGGTGCAGAGGTAGAGCCTGGCCTGCGCGAGCCGTCGCCGGGTGTCGTTCACCCGACCAACAATGCCATGCGGCGGACGGTCAGAAGCCCAGCGCCTGGGCCCTGCGCTTGACCTCGGTGTGCCGGCCCTTGACGATCGCGTCGATCGGCGCACCCGGTAGCGAGTCGTCCGGGGTGAACAGCCAGCGGATCGACTCCACCTCGTCGTACCCGGCGTCGGCCAGGACGGTCAGCGTGCCGGGCAGGCCCTTGAGCACCTCGCCGTGGGCGACGAACACCGACGGGATCTGCGGCTGGCCGCCTCCGCTCCGCCGGGCGCCGACGAGCTTCTTGTCCTTCAGGAGTTGCTTGGTGCGGCCGATGCTGAGCCCCAGCTTCTCGGCCGCCTGCGAGAGGGGGAGCCACTCCCCTACGAGCTGGTCGGTCTCCCGGTCGATCTGCGCAACAGTAAGCGTCACGGAACCACCATTACCACATGCGAGCCGTCGGGAAACACCTCGATTACGTCATAATGCAGTCGCGGAGCGGCACGGCCGGATCGGCCACCCGCCGGGGGTCGAGCCTCCGGCCGCCCTCCACCAGGCGGCGGCCCTGCACCACGTCGCGCGGCAGGTCCACGGTGAACACCGCGGCGAGCCGGTCCTCGGGGGTCAGCCAGCACACCGCCCATTTCCCGTCCGCGCGCGGGTCGCCGCGCAGCAGCATCCGGTCGTCCGCGGTCGGGTGGCCGGCGAACTGCAGCATGTGGTCGAACTGCTCCGACCAGAAGTACGGCACGGGGTCGTAGACCGCCTCCTCGCCCAGCAGCGTGGCGGCGGCCGTGTCGGGGGCCTGGAGCGCGGTGTCCCAGTGCTCGACCCGCAGCCGGGTGCCGAACCTGCGCGACCACCAGTTGGCGCAGTCGCCCACCGCGACCACGTTCGGCAGCGACGTGCGCAGGTGCTCGTCGACGACCACGCCGTCGTCGAGCCGTACGGCCGAGCCCTTGAGCCATTCGACGGAGGGGCGCACCCCGACGCCGGTGACCACCACGTCGGCGGGCACCCGCGCGCCGGACATGAGCGTGAGCCCGTCGGCGTCCACCGTGCCGACCATCGCGCCGAGGCGCAGCTCGACGCCTGCCCGGGCGTACCAGCCGATCGTGTGGCAGCCGACCGCGGAGCCGACCGCGGCGGCGAGCGGGCTCTCCCCCGCCTCCACCACCGTCACCGCGCACCCCGCCCGGGCCGCCGCGGTCGCGACCTCGGCGCCGATCCAGCCGGCGCCGATGACGGCCACGCGGGCGCCGGGCACCAGCAGCTCGCGCAGCGCGAGCGCGTCGTCGATCGTGCGCAGCACGTGCTGGTGGCCCTCTCCCCGCAGCCGGATCGGGGCCGCGCCGGTGGCGATGACCAGGCCGTCGTACTCCAGCTCGCCCTCGGTCGTCTCCAGCACGCCGTTCCGCAGGCCCTTGGCGGCCGTGCCGAGGCACAGCCGCACGTCCATGGCGTCGAGGTCGGAGTCGACCACGGTGGAGTCGGCGTCGCCGAGCAGCACCGCCTTCGACAGCGGCGGGCGGTCATAGGGGCGATGGTGTTCCTCGCCGATGAGCGTGATGCGCCCGGTGAACCCCCGGGACCTCAGCGCCTCGATGCTTCGCACGCCGGCCAGGCCGGCACCCACCACCACGACGTGATCCACGCCTTGACCATAGATTGTCAACGGGGGGACTGGCCAACCGGCTCCCCATAACGAGTTGGGCAAGGAGCGCGCACATCTCCGGCAGCCCCGGTTGTGAGCCACGTCACGCTCGCCCGGGCGAGCGCCGAACCGGGCGATCCGCCGGTATCGGCCACGTACTACGCTGTTGGGCGTAAGACGCGCGGGAGCCCGGCGGACCGGGCTGAGAGGAGAGCGTACGGCTCTCGACCGCCCACCACCTGATCCGGGTAATGCCGGCGAAGGGAGCGCGGTGTCCTCCACACGGCCCTCCGGAATCGAGCCCGGCCACGACGTCGTGATCGTGGGAGGCGGCGTGGCGGGCCTCGCCGTCGCGTGGCGCACGGCGCGGCGCGGACTGTCGGTGGCCGTGGTGGACCCCGCGCCGGGAGGCGGCGCCACCCACGCCGCCGCCGGGATGCTCGCGCCGGTCAGCGAGGTGACCTACACGGAGGAGCCGCTGCTGCGGCTCGGGCTGGCGTCGCTGGCCGCCTGGCCGGCGTTCCGGGCGGAGCTGGAGGACGAGTCCGGCGCCGAGCTCGACTACCGCACCGAGGGCACGCTGGAGGTCGCCCGCGGCGCGGACGACATGGCCTTCCTCGACGACCTCGCGGCCTTCGAGCGCACGCTCGGCCTGCGGGTGGAACGCCTGACCGGGCGCGAGTGCCGTTCCTTCGAGCCGATGCTGTCCCCCTCGGTGCGCGGCGGGCTGCTGGCCCGCGACGACGCCTGGGTCAACCCCCGCAGGGTCGTGCGCGCGCTGCTGACCGCGTTCGAGAAGGCGGGCGGCACGCTGGTGGCCGAGCGCGCCGCCGGGATCGTCCTTCCCGGCCGGGGCTTCCCGTCGGTGCGGCTGGCGTCCGGCGGGACCGTCCCGGCCGGCCGGGTCGTGGTGGCCGCCGGCTCTTGGTCGGCCTCCCTGCTCCCCGGCCTGCCCGTGCGGCCGGTCAAGGGGCAGATCCTCCGGCTCCGGGGTCCCAAGGGGTTCCTCACCCGGTGCGTACGGGGGCTGGTGCACGGTTCTCCCGCCTACCTCGTCCCCCGGGGCGACGGGGAGATCACTCTGGGCGCCACCTCCGAGGAGCTGGGATACGACGCGCGGGTCACCGCCGGCGGGGTGTACGAGCTGCTGCGCGACGCCCGCGAACTGGTGCCCGGCCTCACCGAGCTCGAACTGGCCGAGACGGCCGTCGGGTTCCGCCCGGGGACCCCGGACAACCTTCCGCTCATCGGCCCCGCCGGCCACCCCGGCGTCCTCGCGGCGACCGGGCACGGCCGGAACGGCGTGCTGCTGGCCCCGATCACCGCCGAGGCCGTCGCCGCCCTCCTCACCGGCGGCGCGGTGCCGGAGGCCGCCCTTTCCTGCGACCCAGGGAGATTCCGCGAATGAAGGTCACGATCAACGGAGACCCGGCCGAGCTGCCGGAGGGGGCGACGGTGGGCGACGCCGTACGGATCCTCACGGCGCTCACGTCCGGCGTCGCGGTGGCGGTCAACGGCGAGGTGGTGAGCCGCAGTGCCTGGGACTCCACCCAGGTGGAGGACGGCGACGGCGTCGAGGTGCTCACCGCGGTGCAGGGAGGATGACAGGAATGACGGAACAGGACGCGTCCGGCGACGTCTTCGTGCTCGGCGGGGAGAAGTTCGCCTCGCGCCTGATCATGGGGACCGGCGGCGCGCCGTCGCTGGAGGTGCTCGACCAGGCGCTGGAGGCGTCCGGCACCGAGCTGACGACCGTCGCGATGCGCAGGCTGGACCCGGCCGCCCGCGGCTCGGTGCTCGACCTGCTGCGGGCGAGGAACATCAAGGTGCTGCCGAACACGGCCGGCTGCTTCACGGCCGGCGAGGCCGTACTGACCGCCCGGCTGGCCCGCGAGGCGCTGGAGACGAACTGGGTCAAGCTGGAGGTCATCGCCGACGAGCGGACCCTGCTGCCCGATCCGATCGAGACCTTCGACGCGGCGGAACGGCTGGTCGCCGACGGCTTCGTCGTGCTGCCGTACATCGGCGACGACCCCGCGCTGGCACGGCGGCTGGAGGACGCCGGGTGCGCGGCGGTGATGCCGCTCGGCGCCCCGATCGGCTCGGGCCTCGGCATCCGCAACCCGCACAGCATCGAGCTGATCGCCGAGGCCGCCACGGTGCCGGTGATCCTCGACGCGGGGATCGGCACGGCCAGCGACGCGGCGCTCGCGATGGAGCTGGGCTGCGACGCCGTGCTGCTCGCCAGCGCCGTGACGCGGGCGCACCGGCCCGGCCTCATGGCCGCCGCCATGCGGCAGGCGGTCACGGCCGGACGGCTCGCCCGCCTGGCCGGGCGCATCCCCCGCCGCCGCTACGCCGAGGCGTCCTCCCCCTCTCGCCCCGCCTGACCGCACCGGCCCGGCGTCCTTCCGGTTCGGACGCCGGGTAAGGCGGGTTTTAAGATGGAGAACGGCTTTCCGGGTGGCGCGGAAAGGGCCGCGTCAGGTCTCGGTTTGGGATTCGGGAACACGCCCGGCGGCAAATCACCCGTAAACTCGGGCGGGTGGACACGACGCTAACCGATCCGCTCGTGGGGCAGCTGCTCGACGGGCGCTACCGCGTCGAGTCCCGGATCGCCCGGGGCGGCATGGCCTCCGTCTACCTGGCTCTGGACGTCCGGCTCGACCGCACGGTCGCCGTCAAGGTGATGCACCGTTCACTGGCCGAGGACCCGCAGTTCGTCCAGCGGTTCATCGGCGAGGCAAAGTCGGTGGCGAGCCTCTCGCACCCGAACATCGTGCAGGTCTTCGACCAGGGCACCGACGGGGCGAACGTCTACCTGTCGATGGAGTACGTCCCCGGCAGGACGCTGCGCGACATCCTGCGCCGGCGTGGCCGCCTCCCGGCGCGCGAGGCCCTGGAGATGGTCATCCCGGTGCTCGCCGCCCTCGGCGCGGCCCACCAGGCGGGGCTGATCCACCGGGACGTCAAGCCCGAGAACGTGCTGCTCGCCGACGACGGCCGGGTGAAGGTCGTGGACTTCGGCCTGGCCCGGGCGATCGAGGCCACCAACCAGACCAAGACCGGCATGATGATCGGCACGATCGGCTACATGTCGCCGGAGCAGGTCACGACCGGCCTCGCCGACGCGCGCAGCGACGTGTACGCCGCCGGGATCATGCTGTTCGAACTGCTCACCGGGCGCCAGCCGTACGCCGGTGAGACGCCGATGTCGATCGCCTACCGGCATGTGCACGAGACCGTGCCCGCGCCGTCCTCGGTCGTGCCCGGCATCCCGCCGCAGATCGACGCGCTCGTCACCGCGGCCACCGACAAGGATCCCGCCCGGCGCCCGGCCGACGCGACCGCCATGCTGGTCGCCGCGGTCGAGATCCACCGCACGCTGCCGAAGACCGGGCACACCGGCGGGCACGCCCGCCCCGGCGTCGCGGGCGACTCCGCGACGGGCTCTGCGACGGGCGCGCACAGCATGGCCGGCACGGGGGCGCACCGCGCGCCCGCCGCCCCGGCCGGCGCGACCCCCGCGTCCGGCACGGCCGGGCACGCGCAGCTCGGCCACACGATGATCCAGCCGCGCACGGACCTGCTGACCGGCCCCATGACCGGCCCGCCGGAGGCGGGAGGGCGCCGCGGCACCCGCAGGGCCAGACCGGTCTGGTTCCTCTCCGCGCTTGCCCTCGTCATGCTCGCGGGCGTCGCCTTCACGGGCTGGTGGTTCTCCGAGGGGCGCTACACGAAGGTGCCCGACCTGGTGAACAAGCCCCTCACGGTCGCGCGGCAGGAGGCGCAGAACCACGGTTTCGAGGTCCAGGTCCTCAAGCCGGTGTTCGACGACAAGATCCCCAAGGACGTCGTCCTGAACACCGAGCCCGGGCCGGGCGCCGAGGTGGTCAAGGGAGCGGTGCTCAAGCTGGTCCCGTCGGCCGGGCCGGAGACCATCCCGGTGCCGAAGGTCGAGGGCCTCAGCCTCGCGGACGCCCGGGCCAAGATCGCCGAGGCCGGGCTGACGCCCGGGCGGGTCAGCCGGAGCGCGAGCGAGACCGTCCCGCGCGACCAGGTCATCCGTACCAACCCGCTGGTGGGCAAGCGCGTCAGGAAGGGCGGCGCGGTCAACTTCGTGGTCAGCGCCGGGCTGCTCATGCCGGACGTCACGCAGATGATGCGCGACCAGGCGGAGAAGTTCCTGCGGGACAAGGGCTTCAACGTCCAGATCGACGAGACGGCCGACGACGCCCCGCCGGGCACCGTGATCGCGCAGGACCCCTCCGGCGGCGCGGAGGTGGTGGCCGGGGCGACCGTCCACCTGACCGTGTCACGCGGCCCCGACCAGGGCTTCCACTGGCCGTGGGAGACCGACCCCTCGCAGGCCGCGCCCGACTTCGTGAACGTGCCCGACGTGCGCTTCAAGGCGGTGCGGGACGCGGTGTCCGAGCTGAAGGCGGCCGGGTTCAAGGTCAGGGTCCGCGAACTCGTCGGCACCCAGCGCGTCGTCGGCGAGAACCCCCTCGGCCAGCAACCCCAGGGCAGCACCATCACGATCTGGCACTGACCGTTCGGAGAATCTCAGTGATTCTCGTTCCTGATTCATCGGCATCCGCCAGGCCGGAGCCTGGTCTTACGTCGCCTCCACAGGCGTTTTGCGTCTCCGGGGAACTGCCCGGCGACGTGTACCTACGCGGCTTGCTGCTCGCGGTCCATCGCCTCGAGCAGGTTCCGGGCGGCGTTGACGTCCCGGTCGTGCTCGAGACCGCAGCCGCATGCCCATGTGCGGTCGGCAAGAGCCAGGCCCGTGTTGATCGCGCCGCACCCGCCGCACAGTCTCGAGGACGGGAACCAGCGATCGGCCGCCCACACACTGGAGCCGTACCATGCGGACTTGTAGGCGAGCTGGCGGAAGAACTCGCCGAACCCGAGGTCGGAGATCGCCCTGACACGCCAGCGCCTTATTCGCCTTGCGCAGCTTGCGCAGGGCGTCTTTGAGCGGCTTGGGCGCGTGGATCTCGGTGACGGTGCCGTCGTCGTCCACGATCGTGGCGAACGTCTTCACCCCGACGTCGATCCCGCAGGCGGCCGCGTCGCTCGCCACCAGGCGGTGTTCATTGATGTCGGACCGGTCGATCTCGAGCTGGAAGGACACCCACCAGCGGCCGGCCGTCTCCTTCACGGTCGCGCCGATGACGCGCGCGCGGCCGTCCGCGATGCGGCCGGTCAGCCACGCCATGTCCTCGAGCGTGCGGACCTTGCCGACCCCAGGCAGTGCCACCACTCGAGCACTGACCGGGCGGGCGCGGTCGGCGTCGTAGCGGAACCTCGAGCCGTGCCTACGCTTCCGCCAGGTGGGGAAGCCAACTTTTTCCCCTTGCGTTTCCCGGCCCGGGAGTCGAAGAAGTTCCTGAATCCGGCCGCGCGGACCCGGCATGCCTCCTTCGGCACTCTGGAGGACAGGCCATCGGCGGTGAACCAGCCGAACCTTTCGGGGTGCGCCTGACGCCATGCCCGCTCCAGCGCCGGGGCCGACCACGGCACCGCGGTCAGGTCCTTGTCGGCGATGCCGTAGGTCTTCTCCGCTTCCCGCTGGGCGAGCGCGGCCTTGACCCGCTCGAGGCAGAAGTTCTCGACCACCCGCGACAGCCCGGCGTGTTGTCCGAGACGTTGCCGCTGCGTGTGTCGGCGCGAGTTCCACGCGGTGGCCCTGGCGGTCGGTCACGCCGCGTCTCCCGCAGCTCGTAAGGCGGCGCGGGCCCTGCGGGCGGCCGAACGGCGGCCGTATACGCGGGCGCAGAACGAGGCGAGCACCTCGGTCATGTCCCGCACGAGGTCATCGTCGCGTTCGGCGTCGTCGATGACGACGATGCTCCGGGGTCGTCCTGGTAGACCCGCACCGCCGTCACCTCACTCGCGCGCGACCTCCGCTGACCGATCAGATCGGCGACCCCGGCGGGATCGGGCACGCATCTGTACAGCGGGAGACCGTAACTCTCGAAGAGACCGTGCCCGCTCAGAGGGACGTTCTGGAAGTCCAGGAAAACCGCGACACGTTCCGCCACGAGGTCGTCTCCCACATGAAAAAGCCCCGCCAGTCCCGGAGGACGGCGGGGAGTAATGGTCCCAGCGTAGCAGAACGAACCGTACTCGTTCCGCTACCCTCCGAAATCGCCTTGCCACCCTACTTCGCGCCATGCTCGGTACGCAGCGACTCCACCGGTTCAGGTGCTCAGGCGATGAGGGTGCCGGGGAGGCGGAGGCGGGCGAGGCCGCCGTCGGGGAAGATGTCGAGGCGGACGTGGGTGACGCGACGGTCGTCGTCGAGGCGGAAGCGGTGGCGGGTGTCCGGCTGGAGCCGGGTCTTCGGCAGCAGCGGGAACCAGGCGTCGTCGTCCGGTGAGGGTGCCTGGCCGTCGTCCGGCTGGGGCACCCGGCCGGCGTCGATGCCCGTCAGGGAGGCCCAGCCGGGGGCGTTGAACTTCAGGTTTGCGGTGTCGATCTCGGCGACGGCGATCCGGCCGGGCCCGGCCAGGGCGACCACGAGCCAGTCGTTGCCGCCGTCGCGCCGCCGGGCGGTCTCCCAGCCCTCGGCCTGGTTGCGGGCGAGGCCGGGCGCGAGGACGTTGTTCGGCGAGGAGTAGAACTCGTCGGAGCACGCCGTGACGAACCCGCCGTTCTCCAGCGCGGCGAGGTCGACGGTCAGCCCGTGCAGGAACGCGGGGTCGGGCACGACCCGGCCGTGCACCCGCAGCCGCGCGACCCCGCCGTCGGGGAAGATGTTCAGCCGGACGTGCGTGAACCGCCGGGGATCGGTGACCGCGAACTCGTGGGTCGCGTCGCCGCCGAGCGGGCTCTTCGGCACGATCTCCACCCAGCCGTCCAGCTCCTCCGGCGCCGGGTGGCCCCCGGCCGCGCACGCCTCCACCGAGGCGTACGGCGGGTAGTTGCCGCGGAACCACGCGGTGTCGACGACGACGCCCCGGACGACCCCCGGCATGCCGAGGCGGACGATCGCCCAGTCGTGGCCCGCCTCGCGCCGCCGGCGCGTCTCCCAGCCGTCGTAGACCTGGCCCTTGGCGCCGAAGGTGTGCGGCCGGAACTCGGCCGGTCCGGGCCTGATGAGGGCCTCCCGCTCGGCGAACGACTCGTCGTTGGCCGCCACGACCGACCCGCCGTACGTGCGGAGGGCGAGGTCGGGCAGGCGGGTGAAGGCGTTCACCGCGCTCCTCTGGTCAGCAGGCGTCCGGCCGGGGTGGCGAGGTCGGCGGGCCTGCCACGCAGCCAGGTGGTGCGGACGACGCCGGACAGCCGCCGCCCGTCATAGGGCGAGACGGGGTTGCGGTGGTGCAGCGCCGCCACGTCGACCGTGAACTCGGCGTCGGGGTCGAAGGCCACCAGGTCGGCGTCGTTGCCCGGCCTGATCGCCCCCTTGTACGGCAGGCCCGCGAGGCGGGCGGGGCCCTCGGCCATCCAGCGGACGACGTCGGTCAAGCCGTACCCTCTGGCGCGGGCGGCGGTCCACACGGCGGGCAGGCCGACCTGGAGCGAGGAGATCCCGCCCCAGGCCTTGGCGAAGTCGGGCACCTTGAGGTCGGGCGTCGACGGGGAGTGGTCGGAGACGATCCCCATGAGCACCCCCTCGGCGAGCGCCTCCCACAACGCGTCGCGGTTGGCCGCCTCCCGGATCGGCGGGCAGCACTTGTACGCCGGGCCGGTGACCTGCTCGGCCGTCAGGGTCAGGTAGTGCGGGCAGGTCTCGGCGCTGACGCGCACCCCGGCCGCCCGCGCCTCGCGCAGCGGCCGGAGGCAGGCGGCGGCCGACACGTGCACGATGTGCGCCCGGGCTCCCGTCTCGGCGGCCAGCGCGATCACCCGCTCCACCGCCCGCCGCTCGGCCTCCTGCGGGCGCGACCTGAGGAAGTCGTCATACGCCGGGCCGCCCGGCTCGGACAGCAGCGCCGGGTCCTCGGCGTGCGCGATCAGCAGGCCGCCGAAGCCCGCCACCTCCGCGAGCGCGGCCCGCAGCCCGTCGTGGTCGAGCTCGGGGAACTCCTCGACCCCGGACGGGGACAGGAAGCACTTGACGCCCATGACGCCGGCCTCGTGCAGGGGGCGCAGGTCGGGGAGGTTCCCCGGGACCGCGCCGCCCCAGAAGCCGACGTCCACGTGGCACCGCCCCTCGGCGGCCTTCCGCTTGACCTCCAGCGAGGCGACGTCCAGGGTCGGTGGCAGCGAGTTCAGCGGCATGTCCACGATGGTGGTGACGCCCCCGGCCGCCGCGGCCGCGGTGGCGGTCGCGAAGCCCTCCCAGTGGGTGCGGCCGGGCTCGTTGACGTGCACGTGGGAGTCGACCAGCCCGGGCAGCAGCGGCAGGTCGCCGAGGTCGACCAGCTCGGCGGCGCCGGGCGGGTCGTCGTAGGGGGACAGTGCCTCGATCAGGCCCCCGCGCACGGCGACGGCGAGCGCCCGCTCCCCCTCCGGGGTCACGACCCGCCGCGACCGCACCACCAGGTCGCACTGCCGGCCGCCGGGTGAGGCTTCCTCTTCCCCCGAGTGATCGTGCAAAGAACTCACCGCTCCTCTCGCGATCCCGGCGCCTCCCGTCGTGGTCCCGCGCCGGTGCCTACCGCCTGGTGAGGTGCTCGGCCGCGATCCGCCGGGCCAGCCGTTCGAGCAGCGGCCCGGCCTCGGCCACGCACCTGCCCACGTCGGGCTCGATGTCGGTCAGCGCGTACGCCGCCTCGATTCCCGCCTTCCTCAGTTCGTCGTCGCCCACCGCGCGGCGGCCGCAGACGGCCACGACCGGCACGCCGTGGCCGGCCGCCGCCGCGGCGACGCCCACGGGCGCCTTGCCGCGCAGGGTCTGCTCGTCGATCGCGCCCTCACCCGTGATCACCAGCCGGGCGCCCGCCACGTGCCGGTCGAAGTCCACCAGGTCGAGCAGGTAGCCGATGCCCGGCCGGATCTCGGCGCCGAGGAAGACCAGCGCGCCGAAGCCCACCCCGCCGGCCGCGCCCGCCCCCTCCCGCCCGGCTACGCCCATCGCGCGCACGACGCCGTCGTGCTCGGCGGCGCCGGCCAGGCCGTGGGTGTGCGCGGCGACGGCCGCCAGCCGGGCCAGCCCGGCCTCCAGCACGGCCACGTCCTGCGGGCTCGCGCCCTTCTGCGGGCCGTACACCGCCGCCGCGCCGTACGGGCCGAGCAGCGGGTTGTCCACGTCGCTCGCGACCACGACCTCGAACCCGCGCAGCCGATCGGAGGCGTCGATCGCGTGCAGGCCGCGCAGCGCCGCCCCGCCCGGCGGGAGCTCGTTCCCCCCGGCGTCGAGCAGCCGTACGCCGAGGGCCTGGGCCATGCCCGCGCCGCCGTCGGTGCAGGCGCTGCCGCCGAGCCCGAGCACGACCCGGGCCGCACCGTGCCGTACGGCGTGGGCGATCAGCTCACCGGTGCCGCGGCTGGTGGCGGTGAGGGGCGCGGTGCCGCCTCGCGGGAGCCGCCGCAGGCCGGAGGCCTCGGCCAGCTCGATCACCGCGACCCGGCCGCCCGGCTCGTCCCGCACGGCGTAGGCCGCCGCGACCGGCGTGCCGTCCGGCCCGGTCACCTCCGTCTCGACCCGGGTGAACCCGCTCGCCACGACCGCGTCGACCGTGCCGTCCCCTCCGTCGGCGACCGGCAGCGACACGACGGGGACGCCGCCCAGCCCGGCGGCCACGTGCGCGGCCACCTCCGGTGCGGTGAGCGACCCCCGGAACTTGTCCGGCGCGATGACGACGTGCCCTGTCATGCCGTGTGCCCCGTAGCCGTGTGCCCTGTCATGCCTGGCCTTCCGATAGTCGTCTGCGAACTTCTCAGACATGATCCCCGGTGCGCAAGCGGCGGTGCGCGTCGGCCCCCGCACGCGCGGCGGCCTCGCCGGGCACGGTGCGCAGCTCGCCGCCGTCCACCACGGTACGGCCGCCGACCAGCAGGCGGGCGAGCGGCGGCGTGGCGCCGTAGGCGAACGCGACGACGGGGTCGTCGATCGCGGCGTGGAAGCCGCCGAGCCGCCACAGCGCGACGTCGGCGAGCTTGCCGGGCTCCAGCGAGCCGATCTCGGCCTCCCGGCCGAGGCAGCGGGCGCCGCCCAGGGTGGCCGTCTCCAGGGCCTGACGGGCGGTGAGCGCGCGCGGGCCGTACCTCGCCCGCTGCATGAGCATGGCCATGCGGATCTCCCCGGCCAGCGGGGTCATCTCGCTGGAGGCGGCGCCGTCCACGCCGAGCCCGACCGGGGCGCCCGCCGCGAGCAGGTCGCTGATCCTGGCGATGCCGGCGCCGAGACGGCCGTTGGAGGACGGGCAGTGGGCGACCCCGGTGCCGGTCTCCGCGAAGCGCCGCACGTCCTTGTCGGTGAGGTGCACGCAGTGGGCCAGCCACACGTCGGGGCCGAGCCAGCCGAGCCGGTCGAGGTATTCGACGGGAAGCACGCCGAACTGCTCCACGCAGTGCTCGTCCTCGTCCGCCGTCTCCGCGCCGTGCGTGTGCAGCCGTACGCCGAGAGAGCGGGCGAGCTCCGCCGAGCGGGTCATGAGCTCGCCGCTGACCGAGAACGGCGAGCAGGGGGCGACGGCGACGCGCAGCATCGACCCGAAGGACGGGTCGTGATGTTTCCGGACCGCTTCCTCGGTCGCCCCGAGGATCTCGTCGATCTCCTCCACGACCTCGTCCGGCGGCAGCCCGCCATGCGAGGTCCCCCGGTCCATGGACCCCCGGCAGGGATGGAAGCGCAGCCCGACCGCGCGGGCGGCCTCGATCTCCGCCTCGAACAGGTCGCCCCGGCCCTTGGGGAAGATGTAGTGATGGTCGGTCGAGGTCGTGCAGCCCGACAGGGCGAGCCAGGCCAGCCCGGCCGTCGCGGCGCCCGACACGACCTCGGCGTCCATCCGCGCCCACAGCCGGTAGCTCGCGACCAGCCATTCGAACAGGGTGCCGTCGGGCGTCACGCCCTGGGCCGCCCACTGGTAGAGGTGATGGTGGGTGTTGACCAGGCCGGGGGTGGCCAGGCAGCCGGAGCCGTCGACGCGCTCGGCCTCCCCCGGCGCGTACGGCGCGGGTCCCGGGCCGACCGCGGCGATCCGATCGCCCTCGACCACGAGGTGGCCGGAGGGGATCTCCTCCGCCGTGACGGGCACGATGTAGGCGTTCTCGATGACCACTCGCCGTGGTGCGAGATCACGCAATGAGGACTCCCTGGTCAGGCGGGACGGAGGCGGGTGGCGGCCGGGCCGCGTGCGGCCGGCGCCGCGCTCACGGCGGTGGCCGGAGGCGGGCGGCGGCGAGCCGGACCGCGTCGAGGATCTTCTCGTAACCGGTGCAGCGGCACAGGTTGCCGGCCAGCGCCTCCCGGATGTCGGCGTCCGCCGGCACGCCGTCCGCCTCGGCCAGCAGCGCGTGCGCCTGGACGACGAGGCCGGGCGTGCAGAAGCCGCACTGCACCGCCCCGGCGTCGAGGAACGCCCGCTGGACCTCGTGCAGCCCCTCCCCGGAGTCGTCGGCGGTCCGGGAGACACCGGACGCACCGGCTGGGGCCGGGCCGTCGCCGTACGCGGATCCGGCGCCGGACGACGGGGCGCCGCCGTGGGACAGTCCCTCGACCGTGACGACCTCGCGGCCCTCCGCCTGGCCGGCGGCGACCAGGCACGCGCAGACCGGCGTGCCGTCGAGATAGACCGTGCAGGAGCCGCACTCCCCCTGTTCACAGGCGTTCTTGGCGCCCGGCAGGCCGAGCCGCTCACGCAGGACGTAGAGCAGGCTCTCGCCCTCCCACACGTCGTCGGCCGCGGTCGCGCGGCCGTTCACGGTGAGGTTCACCCTCATGCGCTCCCCCTGTCGCCGTCCGCCCCGGAATCGGCCCCCGAATCGGCCCTGAAGTCGGCCCAGGCCCAGCCGAGCGCGCGGCGGGCCAGCACGGCCAGCGCGTGCGTGCGGTAGGCGGCGCGGCCGCGTACGTCGTCGATCGGGGCGGCGGCGCCGGCGACGAGTTCCCCGAAGCGGCGGGCCACCTCGGGATCGAGCGGCGAGCGCCCCTGCCAGTCGAGCCGCGCGGCCGCGAACTCCTCGGCGGCGACGGCCCGGCGGGGCGTCGGGGCGGCCGAGCCGACGCCGGTGCCCACCCGCCGCTCCGCCGCGTGCAGGGCGATCGAGAACGAGCACACCGCGATCACCATGGCGTTCCTGGTACCGATCTTGGAGAAGTACTGCGGCCCCCGCGCCACCGGGACGCGTACGGCGCGGATCAGTTCGTCGGGCGCCAGCGCGTTGCGCTTGACCCCGGTGTAGAACTCCCCGATCGGGATCAGCCGGGCGCCGCGCACCGACTCGGCCTCCACGACCGCGCCGCAGGCCAGCAGCGGCGGGTGGCTGTCGCCCGCGGGTGAGGCCGCGCCGAGGTTGCCCGCGACCGTGCCCCGGTTGCGGATCTGCGGCGACCCGACCGTGCGGGACGCCTGGGCCAGGCCGGGCAGGCGCGTCCCCAGTTCCCCGATCAGCCGCGCGTAGGTCACCCCGGCGCCGAGGCGGACGACGTCCCCCTCCCGCGACCACTCCCGCAGTCCGGGGATCGGGGTGAGGTCGAGCAGGGCGGCGGGGCGGCCCCTGTCGAGGTTGATCTCCACCATGACGTCGGTGCCGCCCTGGATCGGGGTGGCCTCGGGCCGTCCGGCCTTCAGGTCCAGGGCCTCGGCCCAGGTGCGCGGGCGCAGGAAGTCCATCGGCTACTCCCAGGCCGGGCCGGCGTCGGGCGCGTCCTCGCGCAACACGGTCCCCTCGATCAGCCCGTACGGCCGGTCGGCGGCGAAGAAGACCTCCCCGTCGTTGGGCAGCCCGAAGGGCGCGAGGTCGACCAGGAAGTGGTGCCTGTTCGGCAGCGACAGCCGCACCTCGCAGATCCCCGGGCACTCGGCCAGCACGCGCGTGCCCATGGCGTACAACGTCTGCTGCAGCGACAGGCTGTAGGTGTCGGCGAAGGCCGTGAGCAGGACCGCCCGGGCCTTCTCGTAGGACTTGTCCCAGTCCGGCGAGACGTCCGGGGAGGCGTCCCGCGAGACGTCCGCGTGCCGCCACGACACGTCGACGGCGGTGGCCAGCACACGGTCGCGGGTCTCCGGCAGCGTCGTGTACTCGTCCTTCGCGAACCCCCGGAACTCGGAGTCGGTCGTGTTGAGCACGACGAGGTCGCGCAGCCCGGAGACCACCCACGACCCGGTCCCGTCGTGATGCGCCACGCAGGTGCGCACCTCCCGCCCGGAGCGGACGAAGGAGTGCCCGAACGCGCCGTTGCGCTCCCAGACGTGCTCCTCGACCGCGACCCTGGCGTGGTGGATCGCGGGCTGGGAGTCCACGAAGTGACGCGCCAGCAGCAGCGCGAAGTCCTCGATCGCCCCGACGCCGTGCCTCTTGGCGAACGCGAAGACGGTGTTCTTCTGCGAGTCGGTGGGCAGGACGGCGGAGTTGTCCCCGCTCAGGTGCACCTCGGCCAGGTCGCCCGACAACGCCGTGCTCACCGTGAGGTCCTTGATCCGGTGGGCGTCGCCGTGCCGGGTCACCCGTACGACCCTCGTCTCGGCCTTGCCATACCTGTTGGGTCCCAGAACGGCCACGGCTAGCTCCCCCGGTAGGTCGAGTAGGCGAAGGGGCTCAGCAGCAGCGGCACGTGGTAGTGCCCGCCGGGCTCCCGGACGGCGAACACCACGCTCACCTCCGGGAAGAACGCGTCGTCCCCCAGATAGGCGGCCGTGTCGAAGACGAGCCGGTAGGTCCCGGGACGCGGGTCGAGCGCCGGGTCCCACTCCCGGCCCAGCGGGCTCCATTCCCGGATGCGGCCGTCGGCGTCGGTGCGGCCCTCCGCGACCGGCACGAAGCCGTGCGCGGCGCGCCGCGACAGCCGTACGGGCACGTCCTTGGCGGGCGTCCCGGTGGCGGTGTCGAGCACGTGCGTCGAGAGGCTCACCGGCCCTCCCAGAGCTTGGCCAGCCGCAATGCGACGATCTTCGACAGCTCGTCCCTGACGACCCCGCGCTCGGTCTCCTCGTCGTTGCCGAGCCGCCCGCGCAGCAGCGCCAGCAGCTCGTCGGCGTCCCGGCCGGTCGCGCAGACCAGGTAGACGTGGCCGAACCGGCTCTCGTAGGCGGCGTTGCCCTCGCGGAGCGCGTCGAGGACGCCCCGGCCGGCGTCCGCGGCTCCGGACTGCTCGGACCGCGACCACGCGGCCTCGCGTCCGGCGCCGCCGGGCCGCTCGCCGATGCGGGGGTGCGCCGCCAGCGCCTCCAGCACGTCGTCCCAGGCCAGCGCGGCGAGCGCCGGCCCGCTCGCGCGGCGCAGCCCGTCGAGATCCCGGTACGGCCCGCGCGCGGCCACCTCCTCCACCCATCTGGCGGAGGCGCAGCAGGACCGCAGGTCCTCCCGGCTGAGTTCGCGCATGCCCGTCAGTCAACCGCCGGGCCCGCGGCGGGGTCCAGCGGCGTGAGGTCCGAACCGCGTGCCCTGCTCGGGGGGCCGCTTTGTACGTTGTGACAAAGGGGTGGCACGTGAGAGGCCACGAGGTGCGCGACTAACCTGGAGGTCATCATGACTCCCAGCAATCTCATCGGCGGTCACGTCTTCGTCGCGGGCGGCCTGGCCAAGGGCGGGCTGAAGTACGCGTCCGAGATCGGCGCGGAGATGATCCAGGTCTTCGTCACCAATCCGCGCGGCTGGGCGCTCAGCGCGGGCGACCCCGCCGAGGACGCCAGGCTGCGCGAGTCGGGCGTGCCGGTCTTCCTGCACGCCGCCTATCTCGTGAACTGCGGGTCGCCGACGCCGGCGACCCTGGAGAACTCGCTCGCGGTGATCCGCCACACGCTGCGCCGGGGCGCCGAGACCGGCGCGCGGGGGGTGGTCGTGCACACCGGCTCCGCCGTCAGCCAGTCGCGCGAGACCGCGATGCGCCAGATCCACGAGCACCTGCTGCCGGTGCTGGACGAACTGCCCGACGACGGCCCCGACCTGCTGCTCGAACCGATGGCGGGGCAGGGCCGGATGCTGTGCGCCACGGTCCAGGACCTCGGGCCCTATCTGGAGGCGCTCGACCATCATCCGAAGGCGGGCGTGTGCCTGGACACCTGCCACGCCTTCGCGGCGGGGCACGACCTGTCGGCGCCGGGCGGGGTGAAGGAGATGATGGACGCGCTGCACGAGGTCGCCCCGGGGCGGCTCAGGCTCATCCACGCCAACGACTCCAAGGACCCGTGCGGGTCCAAGAGGGACCGGCACGAGAACATCGGGGCCGGGCACATCGGCGCGCAGGCCTTCGGCGATCTCATGCGGCATCCGGCGGCCGCCGGTGTGCCGCTCTGCATCGAGACCCCCGGCAAGGGGGACAAGCACCGCGAGGACATCGATCTGCTGAAGAAGCTCCGGAGCGCCTGACTCACGAGGATCGCGACTGCCGGCATCGCGCGTCGTGGCCGGTCGGAGGCGTTCGCGGCGATCCGGCGCCCCCGTATGGCCGGATCGCCGCGTCCCCCGGTAACGCGCGGGCGGGGCCCTTCCCCCCCGAGTAGGGCCCCGCTTGATAACCACCTGGTGAGAATCGACTCACTTTGTGATTACCCCGCGTGTCTTGCGACGAGCGAAAGACTACGAGGTGTAGTCGGGCCGCCGGATGGCCCTTCGGACGAGCGGTCCCTAGCCAGCGCCATGCGGCCCGTCCTCACACGACGAGCGGAGCCCGGTGAGCGACAAACGGTCGCCCCGGGCCCGTCGCGGCGGCCCGGGCCTCGGGCGATCCCGCATGCCGTGGGACGAGCCGTTCCCTGGCCCGCTCCCGGGGCGCCGGGGGCGAACACGGGTCAGGGACCGATCCGGGCCGGGCAGGGCAGATCAGGGCCGGGCAGGGCAGATCAGGGCCGGGCAGGGCAGATCAGGGCCGGGCAGATCAGGGGCGGAACTGCCGGACGAGCTGCTCCCGCACCTGCCGGGTCAGCCTCCGGCTCACCGGCAGCGTCTCCCCGCCCACCTGAAGGACCACCCGCCCGGCGTCGAAGCGCAACTCGCTGACGTGCCTGACGTTGACGAGCGTGCTGCGGTGGACCCTGACGAACCCCGACCCCGCCCAGCGCCGCTCCAGCGCCGCGAGGGACATCCGTACGAGGTAGACGGCCCCGGCGGTGTGCAGGCGGACGTAGTCGCCGTGCGCCTCGGCGTAGCACACGTCCTGCCGGGCGACGAACTTCGTGCGGCCCGCCAGCTCGACCGGGATCGTCTCCAGGTCCTCGTCCGCGCCGGGGGGCGCCACGGCGGTCAGCAGCCGGCGTACGGCCTCCGCCAGGCGTTCGGGGCGCACGGGCTTGAGCAGGTAGTCGACCGCCTCCAGCTCGAACGCCTGCACGGCGCAGTCGTGGGCGCTGACGAAGACCAGCTTCGGCGGCGTGGGGAACCCGCCGATGAGGCGGGCCAGGTCGAGGCCGTCGAGCCCCGGCATGCGCACGTCCAGGAACACCCCGTCGAGACGCTCGCCGTCGGCGATCATCTGGACCATGTCGCGGAGCGCGGCCCCGCTGTCGGTGGCCGTGCTCACGTGCTCCACCCGGGTGTCCTGGCGCAACAGGAAGGCGAGCTCGGACAGGGCGGGGACCTCGTCGTCCACCGCGAGCACACGCAGCATGGCGTCCACCGTGCCGTGTGCCCGCCTCTCCGCGCAAGGGGTGGCCGCACGGTAGGTGACGACCCCGACACGCTGGGGTATCACCGCCGCCCGCCCGGAAAGCCCAGGTCAAGCCCCGGAATACTTTAGGGGGCATCTATTCCCATTTGCCCCGTTATCAGCCTTTACGCCCCATGCGGTTGCCTACGATGGCGAGGAAATCAGGCGGAGCGAGGGAGGTCGATGCGCATCAGGCGGAGGTCCCTGCCTCTTCCCCGTTCCGGCTCCATCCGGGCACGGGTGACGCTGACGGTGGCCGGGCTGTCCGTCCTCCTCGCCGGCATGATCGCGGCCGGTCTCTGCTTGCTGATCCGTCACCGGGTCGAGACCGAGATCTTCAATGAGACGCGCCGCGTCGCGAGCGAATGGATCGGCTCGATGCGGCGCGACCGCATACCGCCACCGGCTCCGACGGCGCGCGTCCCCCTCGTCCAGCTCATCGACTCCCAGGGCCGGGTGGTGCTGGCCAACCCCGTGGCCGGCGTGCTCCCGCTGAGCACGGCCCGGCCCACCAGCGACGACCGCTTCCAGGATCTGACCGAGTGTTCCGGCGACCGGTGCGTCGTGCTCACCGCCGCGCGGGTCCCGTCGCTGCAGGCGGCGGAGATCTGGCAGGGCGAGCCGCACTACGTGTACGCCGGCACGGACCAGCCGCCCGCCCTGCGCGGGCACCGGCTGGAGCTCCTCGTCGGCGCCAGCGGGGTGGTGCTGGCCGCGCTGTGGACGTGGACGACCTGGCGGGCGGCGGGCCGCATCCTGCGGCCGATCACGGCGATCGGGCAGCGGATGTCGGAGATCACCGCCCACGACCTGTCCCTGCGGGTGCCGCAGCCGCCCGGCCGGGACGAGATCGCCCGGCTCGCCCGCACGGCGAACCAGACGCTCGACCGGCTCGAGTCAGCGGTCACGCAGCAGCGGCACTTCGCCGCCGTGGTCTCGCACGAGCTGAAGTCCCCGCTCGCCGGGCTCCGCGCCGGCCTGGAGGAGGCGCTGCTCTACCCGGAGGTCGACGCGCGCGAGGCGATCGCCGGGGCCCTGCCGGTCGCCGACCGCCTGCAGCAGATCATCGACGAACTGCTGGCCTTCGCCCGGCTCCGCAACACCCCCTGCGTGTCCGAGCCGGTCGACCTCGGAGCTCTCGTACGCGCCGAGGTGGCGGCGCGCGGCGGAGAGGTTCCGGTGCACGCCAGGACGGAGCCCGGGCTGTGGGTCCTCGGCAGCCGCGTCCAGCTGGCCAGCATCGTCACGAATCTGCTGGTGAACGCGCAGCGGCACGCGACCTCCAAGGTGGACGTGACCGCGGCGCCCGTCGGCGCCCAGGCGCTGGTCACGGTGCTGGACGACGGCGCCGGCGTCGCCGAGGAGGACCGGGAGCGGGTGTTCGAGCCCTTCGTCCGCCTCGACGCGGGGCGGCGCCTCGACCCGGGTGGCAGCGGGCTCGGCCTGGCCCTGTGCCGGGCGATCGCGGTCGCCCACGAGGGCAGCCTCCGCATCGAGGAGTCCCCGCGCGGCGCGCGGTTCGTCCTGAGGTTGCCGCTCCTCACCGACGTCTCCCCCGGCCAGGAGGCGGCCTCGGGCAGCACGGCCGTGTGACGACGGCGGCGGCCGGTCAGGGACGGGCCGGGCTCGTACGGGGACGGGTCTTGGGGATCCGCAGCCCGATGCGGGTCCCCTTGCCCGGCGCGGTCTCGACGACCAGGCCGTGACCGGGGCCGTAGATGTGCCGCATGCGCACGTCGACGTTGCTCAGCCCGATGCCGGTCCGCTGCTCCCGCAGCGCGGCGTGCAGCTGCTCCGGATTCATCCCGACGCCGTCGTCCTCGACCCAGATGTGCGCCTCCGAACCGGCGTCCCTGATCACGACCCGCACCTCCCCCGGCATGCCGTGCTTGATCGCGTTCTCGACCAGGGGCTGCAGGCACAGGAACGGCACGTCCACCCGCAGCACCTCGGGGGCGACCTGGACGGTGAACCGCAGCCGGTCGCCGAACCTCGCCTGCTCCAGCAGCAGGTAGCGGTCCACGCAGGTCAGCTCGTCGGCGAGGGTGGTGAAGTCGGCGGCCCGGCGCAGCGCGTACCGGATGAAGTCGGCGAAGTCGAGCAGCAGTTCGCGGGCGCGCTCCGGATCGGTCCGGACGAACGAGGCGATCGTGGTCAGCGAGTTGTAGATGAAATGAGGAGATATCTGGGCCCGCAGGGCCCGTGCCTCGGCCTCCAGCGTCCGCCTGCGCGACGCGTCGAGTTCGGCGAGTTCGAGCTGGCCCGACAGCCAGCGGCCCACCTCGGTCGCGGTGCGCACGAGCGCGGTGCCCACCCGCGCGTCGTACGCCGCCAGGGCCCCGACCACCCGGCCCTCCACGGCCAGGGGGACGACCACCCCGCGCCGGCCGCCTCCCCGTGACGCCGGGACGACGCGTGGCCTGCCCCCGGCCGCCGCCGCCCGCACCTCGGCGAGGACGGCCTCGTCCCCCGGAACGTCCGCGCCGCCCCTGGCCAGCACCCGGTCGGGCGTCGCGACGACCAGCCCGGCGGTGCCCAGCAGCGTCCGCAGGTGCCGTACGGCACCGCGGGCGGAGGCCCGGGTGAGCCCGGCGGCGCGCAGCGAACGCGCGGCCAGGCCGGCGGCGCGCAGGGCGCGGAACGCCGCCTCACCCGGCCCTTCGCCCCGCGCACGACCAGGCGCGTCGCGCCATGCGTCACCCGCCGCGTCACCCGGCCCGTCACGCCCCGCCGCGCCCGCCGTCCCGTACGGCGGCAGCCCGGCGCACGACCTCTCCGGACGCTCTCCGGGCGGCGGCTCCCTGTGGGGCAGGGCGCGGCCGAGCACGCCGCCGCAGACTCCGCAGAGCGCGCACAGCGTGACCCACACGGCTGTCGACACGCCGGACACCGTAGCCCTTCGGCGGCCTCACGGTGGGCCCTCGCCCGGCTCCTCCTGGTATGAGTAGCGCTGCTCCTTCCAGGGGTCGGCCACGTTGTGGTAGCCGCGCTCCTCCCAGAAACCACGCCGGTCCTCGGTCAGGTACTCGATGGCGCGCACCCACTTCACGCTCTTCCACGCGTAGAGATGCGGCACGACGAGCCGGACGGGGAAGCCGCGCTCGGCCGAGAGCGGCTTCTCGTCGAGGTGCGTTGCGAGCAGCGTCGTCGGGCGGTCGAAGTCGCTCAGGCGCAGGTTCGCGCTGTAGCCGTACTCCGCCCAGACCATCACGTGCCGTACGCCCGGCCCCGGCGGGACGCGGGCGAGCAGGGCCGAGGCGGGAAAGCCGCCCCACTCGTTCCCCATGATCGAGAACTTGGTGACGCAGTGGAAGTCGGACACCATGGTCGTCGTCGGCAGCGAGGAGAACTCCTCCCACGAGAACTCGTGGATCCGGCCGGTGGCCGTCTCGCCGAACACCTGGAAACGCCACGTCTCGGGGCGGAACGCCGGCACCCTGCCGTAGTGGACGACGGGCCGTCCGCGCGGGACGTACTGGCCCGGGGGCAGTCGCGTCTCCTCGTCAGGTATCTCCGGCACGCAGGCCATCCTGCCACCCGCCGGAAAGACGGCCCGCACCGGATCCCGGGCGCGCGGCCCGGCTCCGGTCGCGCTCCGGTCGCGCCCGCGCGGAGCCGTACGGAACACGCCACGGACGCGAGAGGTAGACGCGAGCGTCGAGATGTGCGCTATATTGCGTCACATGCGTACCGCTTGGTCGTTTTGGTATGGCGACGGACCTGTGAGGACCGATCGCCTCCAAGCGCTGCGCTGACAGCCAAGGAGAACGAAGGCCCCGGGTCCCACGGACCCGGGGCCTTCGTCGTTTTCCGGACCGGAGACACCCGGCCACACCGTCCGTCCGCACCATCGAGAGCACGAGGAAGACACCATGGTCATCGTCATGACCCCCGAGGCCACCCAGGACGACGTCGAGGCGATCACCGACCTCGTCGCCGCGGCCGGAGGGGAGGCGTTCGCGAGCCGCGGCGTGAACCGCACGATCATCGGCCTCATCGGCGACGTCGAGCAGTTCGCCACGCTCAACCTGCGCGCCATGCCGGGCGTCGCGGACGTGGTGCGGGTCTCCACGCCGTACAAGCTGGTGAGCCGCGAGAACCATCCCGATCGCTCCACGGTGACCGTACGCGGCGTCCCCATCGGACCCGGCACCGTGACGCTGATCGCGGGCCCGTGCGCGGTGGAGACGCCGGAGCAGACGCTGGAGGCCGCGCTGATGGCCAAGGCGGCGGGCGCGACGCTGCTGCGCGGCGGGGCCTTCAAGCCGCGCACCTCGCCGTACGCCTTCCAGGGGCTGGGCGAGAAGGGCCTGCGCATCCTCGCCGACGTACGCGAGCAGACCGGGCTGCCGATCGTCACCGAGGTCGTGGACGCCCACGACGTGGCGCTCGTGGCGTCGTACGCCGACATGCTCCAGGTCGGCACCCGCAACGCGCAGAACTTCGCGCTGCTGCAGGCCGTGGGCGCCGCCGGGAAGCCGGTCATGCTCAAGCGCGGCATGACCGCGACCATCGAGGAGTGGCTGATGGCGGCGGAGTACGTCGCCCAGCGCGGCAACCTCGACATCGTGCTGTGCGAGCGCGGCATCCGGACCTACGAGCCCGCCACCCGCAACACCCTGGACATCTCGGCGGTCCCGGTCGTCCAGCGGCTGTCGCACCTGCCGGTGATCGTCGACCCGTCGCACTCCGGCGGCCGGCGCGACCTCGTCCTGCCGCTGACCCGCGCGGCCGTCGCGGTGGGCGCCGACGGCGTGATCATCGACGTGCACCCGCATCCGGAGCAGGCGCTCTGCGACGGCCCGCAGGCCCTGGTCGACGGCGACCTGGACCGGCTCGCCGCGATCATGCGCGACTTACCCCCGCTGGTCGGCCGCACCGCCGCCGTCACCGTGGCGACCCCCACCGGGGGAGCCGCGGCCGCCGCTCCCGCTCTCGCCTGACCACGCCGGGTCCGGTACGGCCCGCGACCGCGGGCCGTACCGGTCTCAGACCTCCAGCTTGTACGGCTGGATGGAGTCGGCGAGCTGGGCGGCGAGGTCCTCGGCGTCCAGGCGCCGCTCGATCAGCTTGAGGTCCTCGATCTTCGCGCGGGTCTCGGCCTGCCGGGACGCGAGGAGCGTGCAGCAGTCCTCGTCGGGCAGCTCGGAGATCTGCAGCGTGCCGATCCTGCGCGCCTCGGCCATGATCTCGGTCTTGTCCAGGCCGATCAGCGGACGCATGATCGGCATGTCCACGGCGTGGTCCTGCGCGGTGATGTTGGTGAGGGTCTGCGAGGAGACCTGCCCGAGGCTGTCGCCGGTGACCAGCGCCTCGGCGTGGATGCGGTGGGCGACCTCCTCGGCCGTCTTGAGCATCAGCCGCCGCTGGGCGATCACCGCGAGCCGGTCCTGCCCGGAGTTCCTGATCGACTGCTGCGCCTTGCCGAACGGCACCACCCACAGCCGCGACTTGCCCTGGAACCTGTCCAGGTTGCGCACCAGCGCGTACGCCTTGTAGATCGACTCGGAGGTGGTGAACGGGATGCCGGAGAAGTGCAGGAAGTCGACCCGCAGACCGCGCCGCATCATCCGGTAGGCCGCGACGGGCGAGTCGATGCCGCCGGACAGCAGCACGAGCCCCCGCCCGCTGGAGCCGACCGGCAGGCCGCCCTGGCCCGGACGGCCGTCGGTGAACAGGAACGCCTCGTCCTTGTCCACCTCGATGTGCACGGTGAGCTCCGGGCGGCTCAGGTCCACCGGCAGGCCGAAGGTGTCGTTGATCGCCCCGCCGACCAGGTGGTCGAGCTCGTTGGAGCGCAACGGGAACCGCTTGTCGCGGCGGCGCGAGCGCACCGCGAAGCGGGCCGAGCGCGCCACCTCGTCGCTGTCCCTGATCAGCTCGATGGCGGCCTTGGTGATCGTGTCCGGGTCCTTCGGGATCCGCCACGCGAGGTGGACCAGCACGATGCCGGGCACGTCGGACACGCGGGCCGCCACCGTCTCGGCCACCTCGACGTCGGTGCCGGCGGGCAGGAACAGGGCGATCACGCCGTGCCGCTGGCGGATGTCGACGCGGTGGTCCTTGAGCGCGTGCTTGATGTTGGCCCGCAGGCGCATCTCGAAGATCTCGCGGTTCCGGCCTTTCAGGACCACCTCGCCTAACTTGAGCAGCACACAGGGCTCTCCCAGGGCGGTCATGGTCATGGGTGGAAACCTCCGGACGGGCAGGGACGGCCACGGCGCCGGGGTGAGGCGCGGCCGGGAAAGGGTTCGCTGGTTCGCTGAGAGGACAACGCGTCGCCCACGTGCGGGCTTCCCACTGTAACGCCGCCGCCGAGCGGCGCACTCCCTCAATCGAGGTCGGCCAGGCCCTTCTCGATGGCGTAGCGGACCAGCTCGACCCGGTTGTGCAACTGGAGCTTGCTCAGCGTGTTCTGCACGTGGTTCTGCACCGTGCGGTGCGACAGCACCAGACGCTCGGCGATCTGCCGGTACGACAGGCCCTTGGCGACCATGCGCAGCACCTCGGTCTCCCGCTCGGTCAGCCGGGGACCGTCCCGCTGCTCCTCCTCCTGGACGCCGGGCCGCCGGTGGGCGAGCCTGCGGTACTCGCCCAGGACGAGCCCGGCCAGGCCTGGCGTGAAAACCGCGTCGCCCTCGGCGGTCCGCCGGACCGCGTCGAGGAACTCCTCCCGCCCGGCCGACTTCACGAGATATCCGGAGGCGCCCGCCTTGACCGCCTCCAGCACGTCGGCCTCCTCCGCGCTGGCCGACAGGACGAGCACGCGCGGAGGGAGCGCGGACGCGCCCAGCCCGCGGGCCACCTCCACCCCCGGCAGGTCGGGCAGGCGCAGGTCGAGCACCACCACCTCCGGCCGGACCGCCGCCGCCACCCGAAGCGCCTGCCGGCCCTCGCCCGTCGCCGCGACCACCTCGTATCCGGCCTCGGTCAGGTCGCGGGCGACCGCCTCCCGCCACATCGGGTGATCGTCCACCACCATGACCCGCACCGGGGACCGCTCGGTCCCCTCGCCTCCGGCCACGTTCCCGCCCTCCTCCGCCCTCACCACGTCCAGGGCCTGTTCACCACCTTCACACCGGCCGCGAGCTGCGCCCTGCTCGCGTCCGGCGACCGTTCACGCCGAGCCGCCCGCTCCGCCCTTATCAGGTCCAGGGCCCGTCCCGCCCGCACGCTCCCTCCGCCGGAGGGCCGAGGTCACGCCCGCTCCCCCGCCGGAACCGACAACTCGATCTCCGTCCCCGACGGCGAGGAGGTGATGGCCGCCGTGCCGCCGAGGTCGGCCACGCGTCCCCGGATCGATCGGGCGACGCCCATGCGTCCCTCGCGGGCCGCCTGCTCCAGCCGTCCGTCGGGGATGCCCGGCCCCTCGTCGCGGACGGTGACGACCACCGCGTCGTCGTCCTCCTCCGCGAGTATCCACGCCCGGGTGCCCTCCGGGCAGTGCCGTACGACGTTGTCGAGGGCCGCGCCGACGGCCGCCGCCACCTCCCGCGCCGTCGCGGCGGGCAGCGGCAGCGGCGTCGCGGGCGCCGACACGGTCACCCGGGCCGTGCCGAACGGCCGCAGGAGGTCACGCAGGTCGGCGTACGGCTCTGCCCCGGGATCGGCCCCGGAATCGGGCTCGGGCGCGAATTCGGGCGCGGGCTCCGCGCCGGGGCTGGCGGGGCGACGGAGGCGGCCGGCGGAGCCCGGGCCGCGCCCGGCGCGGGTGCCACGCGCCGCGAACGCCGGTCGCAGGCGGTCGCGCAGGCCGGTGGGGGCGAGGTCCGGCGCCCGGGTGATGGGCGGGGCCTGCACCAGCGCCCGCAGCGCCGCCTCCTGCTCGCCCGCGAGCCTGCCGAGCTCGGCCGCCTCGCCGCCGATCTCCGCGCCCCTGCGCTGCACGAGGGCGAGCACCTGGAGCACCGAGTCGTGGATGCCGCGCGCCAGGCGCTCCCGCTCCCGGCCCGCGGCCTCCATCAGCACGGCGCGCCGCATGCGCTCCTCCGCCTCCCGCGCGAGCCGGGCGACGTGCCCGACGACCACTCCGGCCAGGAACATGAGCACCGCGCCGTTCACCTGCAGCGAGGCGAGTTCGACCCCGCTCCCGCCGCGCAGCCACAGGTCGGCCGCCGACATGACCGCGGCGGCGGCGGCGCCCGCGCGGCGTCCTCCGGCCACGCCGTACGCGAGGACCGGCCCGGCCACCCACGTCGCCGTCAGCGGCATCACGCCGGCCGCCGCGTCGGCGGGGCCCTGCGCGTACGGCGTGGCCAGCAGGCAGGCGACCGTGACGAGGAGGTCGGCGGCCAGCAGCGGCACGCGCCGGGTGGCGGGATACCGGACGAGCGTGACGACCGTCCAGGCGGCCATCACCCCGATGACCGTCCAGGACACGACCGGACGGGCGTATCCGCCCGCTCCGAGCACGAACAGCGCCGCGTACGCGAGCGACGCGACGCGGTAGACCGCGATCGCCCGCCAGAACGGTCCCTCGATGCCCATCGCGCGGCGCCCCCTCGTGACTGAGCCGGGAGGGCCGATCCCTCCGCTCACATACTGGGCGATCCCGGGTGGCGATCCCGGTTCCGGCCTCTCACACACGTACGGCTCCCGCGAAGCGACGCGGGAGCCGTACGGACGGACGGTGGACGGCCCGCCCGGAGCGAGCGGGCCGTCATCACGATCGGCGGGTCAGCGTGGCCTGGCCGACCGGTGTGGCCGGCGGATCAGCCGAAGAAGACCTCGGCCTCCGAGTAGCGGGAGGCGGGGACGGTCTTGAGCTCGGAGGTCGCCTCGTCGAGGCCGGCGCGGACGATGTCGGTGCCGCGCAGCGCGACCATCTTGCCGAAGTCGCCGTCGTGCACGGCGTCGATCGCGCCGAGGCCGAAGCGGGTCGCGAGCACCCGGTCGTAGGCGGTCGGAGTGCCGCCGCGCTGGATGTGGCCGAGGACCGTGGTGCGGGCCTCCTTGCCGGTGCGCTTCTCGATCTCCTTGGCCAGGAGCTCGCCGATGCCGCCGAGACGCACGTGGCCGAACGCGTCGAGCTCACCGGCCTGGAGCGCCATCTGGCCCTCCATCGGGTGGGCACCCTCGGCGACGACGATGATCGGCGAGTAGCGGGTCTTGAACCGCGACTCGACGTAGGAGCAGACCTTGTCGATGTCGAACGGCTTCTCCGGAATGAGGATCACGTTGGCGCCGGCGGCCATGCCCGCGTGCAGCGCGATCCAGCCCGCGTGGCGGCCCATGACCTCGCAGATCAGCGCGCGGTGGTGGGACTCGGCGGTGGTGTGGAGCCGGTCGATGGCCTCCATCGCGATGTTCACCGCGGTGTCGAAGCCGAAGGTGTAGTCGGTCGCGTTGAGGTCGTTGTCGATCGTCTTGGGCACGCCGACGACCTTGACGTCGCGGTCGAACAGCTGCTTGGCGACGCCGAGGGTGTCCTCGCCGCCGATCGCGATGAGCGCGTCGACGCCCTGCGCGGCCAGGTTCTCCTTGATCCGCTCGACACCGCCCTCGATCTTGATCGGGTTGGTGCGGGAGGACCCGAGGATCGTGCCGCCGCGCGGCAGGATCCCGCGGACGGCCTGGATGTCGAGCGGCATGGTGTCGCCCTCGAGGGGCCCACGCCAGCCGTCGCGGAATCCGACGAACTCGTGCCCGTACACGCCGATCCCCTTGCGGACGACGGCGCGGATCACCGCGTTCAGACCGGGGCAGTCGCCGCCTCCGGTCAGGACTCCAATACGCATGACGGGTATTCCTCCATCTTGGATACGCGGAATGGCGCGGCCGGGCCCAACGCAGACCCCGGTGCTCACCGCACCGCATTCTGCCCAAGCCTCGCGACAATGGTCTAGACCAACAAGAGAGGCTACGCCACCCGGCCGACCACGACCAAAACAGTCTCGCACGGCGAGACCGCAGCCGCCGGGAGACCCGTCTTCCCAACCGTACGCGGCGGCTCTATGTTTGACTCAGTCAAACGTTTCCTTGAGGTGGGCAACTAAAATGGACATAGTGCCGCAAGTGCGTGCGTTCAACCGCTTCTACACCTCCGTCATCGGGGTGCTCGGTGCGGGAATGCACGACACCCCCTACTCGCTGACGGAGGCGCGGGTGCTGTTCGAACTGGGCACCCGGGAGCAGGCGGCCGACGCGGCGGACATCAGGGGCATGCTCGGTCTCGACGCCGGCTATCTGAGCCGGATCCTGTCCAGGTTCGAGACCGACGGGCTCGTCTCCCGCGAGAAGTCCCCGGAGGACGCCCGCCGCCAGGTCGTACGGCTCACCCCGAAGGGCCGGGAGACCTTCGCGATGATCGACCGGCGCTCGGCCGCCGAGATCGACGCCCTGGTCGAGAAGCTCGCCGACCCCGAACGCCGCCGGCTCGTCTCCGCGATGGACACGGTGAAGCGCCTGCTGGAGCCATCGGCGCAACGGCGCGAACCGTACGTGATCCGGCCGCCGCGGCCGGGCGACCTCGGCTGGGTGGTGCAGCGTCACGGGGCCCTCTACAGCGAGGAGTACGGCTGGGGCGCGTCGTTCGAGGCGTACGTCATCAGGATCCTCGCCGCCTACCTCGACGACCACGACCCCCGGCGGGAGGCGGGCTGGATCGCCGAGGTCGCGGGCGAGCCCGTCGGGTGCGTCTTCTGCGCGCACGAGGACGAGACCACGGCGCGGCTGCGACTGCTGCTGGTCGAGCCGTCCGCGCGGGGCATGGGGATCGGCGGGCGACTGGTCGAGGAGTGCCTGCGCTTCGCCACCGCGGCCGGGTACCGCAGGATCACGCTCCTGACCCGGGACGTGCTGCTCGGCGCCCGCCGGATCTACCAGGCCGCCGGGTTCACCCTGGCCGATCGCTATCCGGGCGAGGAGTCGGGCGTCCCCATCGTCGAAGAGGTGTGGACGCGCGACCTCTGACCCCCCGCCCTAGCATGCTCGCCATGCGCCGAGCGGTACGGCGGGCCGCTCAAGGCGCGTGCCGTCGCGGGCGTGGACAAGGATCTCGAAGTGGTCCTCGGCGACGGACGGCGGTTCGGCGCCCGGGCCGGAACGCCACTCGTGCGGTGTCCCACGGCCCCTGCTGACGTCGCCTGCCCGGCCTGATGTCTCACCGGGCTCGGCGGGACGGACGGGGCCTGCCGCGCGTGGCTCAGGCGCGTGCGAGGTCCTCGAACGGGCCGGTGATCTCGACGGTGACGGGTACCGCACCGGACCGGGCGCCGGCGGGTGGGCGGCAGGAAAGATAGAGCCTGTCGCCCGCCGGGGACATGGACGGACCCGTGACCGTCCAGCCGTCCGGCATCCGGAGGAACGGCACCACCCGGTCCCCCGCGACGAGGACGATCTGTTCCTCGCCCCTGCCGCCGGGCCCTGCCTCCGGTTCCTCAGCCGTCGCGGAGCCCGGTCCGCACGACCGGGTGGGGGCGCCAGGAGCGCCGGGCGTGGGTGGAGTGCCGGTGGCGTCGGCGGTGCCGGGGGCGTGGGTGATGCCGGGGCTGCCAGGGGTGGTGGGGTCGTGGAGAACACGGAGACGCTCCGACCTGACGTCGTAGGCCCACACGCGGCCGTCGCCCTCGCTGACGAACCGCAACACGCCGTCGCGGTAGTGGCAGTCGCCGCCGCCCGCGAACCGCCGGGCACCCTTCACCTGGTCACGAACGGGCATGCGGGACGCGGCCGGGGACGGCACCGGCTCCCACCGGACGGTCTCGTCGCCGGGAGCTCCGGTCATCACGTCGAGGACGCCGGTGGTGAGATCGCCCCAGTCGCCGGGGCGGAACCGGTACAGGCACCCGTCCTGCTCCCCCTCGGTGAGGTAGACGAACCCCCGGTCGGGGTCGCAGACCATGCCCCCATGGGTGAACAGGCCCATCGCCAGCCGGGGCATCGGAGCGCGCAGGCCGTACGGGTCGCATTCGAAGACCGCGCCCTGGGGCGTCCGCTCGCCCGACAGCCAGGTGTCCCACGGGGTCACGGCGCCGGATCCGATCCGGTCGGCGCCGGACAGCACGCGATATCCGCCGCGCAGGCTCCCGTCCGGCGCGAACCGCAGCGCGGTCACTCCGCCGAGCAGCGGCAGCGCGCAGTTGGAGACGTAGATCCAGCCGTCACCGTCCGGGAAGCACCCGCCGCCGCCGGGCGCGGCGTGCCACACCACGCCGCCGGTACGCTCCCCCGACCACGCCACGATCCGGCAGGTGAAGCCCGGCGGGAGGGCACGCGGCAGGTGCCGGGCCAGCAGGTCGTCCGCGTCGCTCCGCTCGGGAGACTCGTTCCCGTCAGACCGGTCCGCGCGACCGGGAGCCCTCTTCCGGCGAGGCTCGGCCTGTCCGGGGCGGTCCGTGTGCCCGTGCGGGTTCCGCTCCCCCGGCGGCTCGTCCCGCTCGCCGTGGCCGACGCCTCCCGGCCCGTGTGGGTCGGCTCCGCCAGGGAGCGCCGTGCGCCAGAGCGATCCCGGCGACGCCGACACGGCCGCCGACAAGGAAGTACCCCGCACCGCTGACCCGCCTTCCTGACCTGCCCCTGGTCATGCCTCTGGTCACGCCTGTGGTCGCTCCGGTCCGCCCCGTACGGACGGTGCCGCTTCGCCTGCGGGCCGCCCGGGACGGCCGCCTTCTCACATGGACGCCTTCTCACGCTGCTGCCCGGACCGCCCTCGGCCCGAGGCCGCTCGCGCCCGCGCCGCCTGGCGCCGCCCGCTCCCCCTACCCCGTCCGGAACGCATCTGACCGGGTCTTTCTCTCCAGGACGGCGGGTCGCACACGTGGACGCCCAGTGGATCGGGAACACGTGAACGCCGAGGAAAGAGACATCTCTCATCGAGGCGAACGCTCCGCGAACCCTGGCGCCACACGCCGGGACGAGGCCTTCACCCCTGACGGGAACCTTTATCGGCGAGATGTTGACAGTGTCATCGTGACAGTGTCATCGTTGAGGCATGAGCGGGACCTGGACGATCGGTGAGCTGGCGGAGCGGGCGGCGGACCTGCTCGGATCCGAGCCGCGCGTCAACGGAAGGGTCCGGGAGGTGCCCAACGAACGGCTCATCCGCTGGTACACGACGATCGGCCTGCTCGACCCGCCCGCCGCCCGGCGCGGCAGGCTCGCCCTCTACGGCCGCCGCCACCTGCTTCAGCTCGTGGCCGTCAAGCGCCGCCAGGCGGAGGGGCTGTCCATCGCCGCCATCCAGGCCGAGCTCGCGGGCGCGACCGACGCCATGCTCCAGCGGATCGCCGGCCTTCCCGAGGTGCCTCACCCTCAGGGCGGCCCCGGTCTCGCCCTCGGCGAGCCGTCCCTGCCGGGAGCGACAGAGCCGGAACGGCCCTCGGCCGCCACGATCCCCGACGTGGCGCGGCCGACGGACCGGAAGCGGTTCTGGGCCCGGCCGGCCGGCTCCACCCACTTCGATCCGGCAGGCTCCGGCCCTGTGGGGGCCGGCCCCGGCGATCCCGTCCCGGTGCCGCGTCCCGGCGCGGCACCCGATTCCTTCGGCACGCCAGATCTGCGCACCGTCACAACGGCTTCCACCGGCGGACCGGCGGGGGACCTTCGGGGCGACGTCCTGTTCGGCGTCCGTCTCGCGCCTGGGGTGACGGTCCTGCTCGAATCGGCCCACCGTACGCCGGACGGCGACGAGGCGGCCGCGCTGCGCCGGGCCGCCGCTCCGCTCCTCGCGGCACTCGGCGCGCTCGGCCTGGCCGGGCCCTTCGAGGACGCCGAGACCACGACGCCCTGGGACTCAACGGATTCCGAGACACGCAAGGGGATGACGTCATGACCGTTCCCATCACACCTCTTCGGCCGGAGGAGTGCCTGCCCGAGCCGCATGCCGGGCTCGGCGCGCTCGAAACCGCGAAGGGCAACCTCCCTCTGGAGAGCGTCGACGTCACCGCGCGTCTCACCGGGCTGGTGGCCGGCGTCGAGGTCGTCCAGACCTTCCGCAACCCGTTCGACGTGTCGCTTGAGGCGACGTACGTCTTTCCGCTGCCGCCGCGAGCGGCGGTCACCGCCTTCCGCATGGAGGCGGACGACCGGGTGATCGACGGCGTGCTCAAGGAGCGCGGCCAGGCGCGGGCCGACTACGACCGCGCGCTCGCCGAGGGCAGGCGCGCGGCGATCGCCGAGGAGGACCGGCCCGACGTCTTCACGATCCGGGTCGGCAACATCGTCCCCCGGGAGCGCGTAATCGTCCGGCTCACGATGAGCCAGCCGCTCCCCTACGAGGACGGCGCGGCCGAGTTCCGCTTCCCGCTGGTCGTGGCGCCCCGCTACATACCGGGGGCTCCCCTGTCCGAGCCCGCCGCGGGCGACGGCGTCGCACCCGACACGGACGCTGTGCCCGACGCCTCCCGCATCTCACCGCCGGTCCTGCTGCCCGGGTTCCCGTCCCCGGTACGGCTGTCGCTCACGACGACCGTCGACTCCGCCGGGCTCGGCCTGCGGGAGGTCCGCTCCAGCCTGCACGAGGTCGAGCGAGAGGGCGACACCATCACCCTGCGGCCCGGCGAACGGCTCGACCGCGACTTCATCCTGCGCCTGGCGTTCGACGCCTCCTCGTCCCTCGCCCTCGTCCCGGACACCCTGTCCGGCGGTGTGCCGGACGCGCCGGGCGGCGCGCCGGAGCGCGTCCCCACCGGACCCGCCGGCCGCGAGCCGCGGGCAGGCGAGACGACGGCCGGAGGGGAGGCGGCCGGAGGGGAGGCGGCCGGAGGGGAGGCGGCCGGAGGGGAGGCGGGCGATGCCTCGGAAACCCCGGAGGGGACCTTCGTGCTCACCCTGCTGCCTCCGCCGGAGGACACGGCACGGTCCGCGCCCCGGGACGTCGTCCTGCTGCTCGACCGCTCGGGCAGCATGACCGGATGGAAGATGGTGGCGGCTCGCCGCGCCGCGGCCCGCATCGTCGACACGCTCACCCGGCACGACCGGTTCGCCGTGCTCTCGTTCGACTCCGTGGTCGAGCGCGCGTTCCCGGGTGGCCTGGTGGAGGGCACCGATCGCAACCGATACCGCGCCGTCGAACATCTCGCCCGGCTCGGCGCCCGGGGCGGCACCGAAATGCTCGCCCCCCTTGAGGAGGCCCTGCGCCTCCTGGGCGAGCGGGACGACGACCTCCCGGGCGAGCCCGCACGCGATCGGGTGCTCGTGCTGGTCACCGACGGCCAGGTGGGCAACGAGGACGAGATCCTCGAACGCGTCGGCCCCCGGCTGGGCGGCACCCGCGTCCACACCGTGGGCATCGACAGGGCGGTGAACGCGGGGTTCCTCGGCCGGCTGGCCCTGCTCGGCTCCGGCCGCTGTGAACTGGTCGAGTCGGAGGACCGTCTCGACGAGGCGATGGAGCACATCCACCGGCGGATCGGCTCGCCGCTGGTGACCGACGTCTCCGTGCGGGCCGAGGGCGTCGACCTGGTGCCGGGCACCGTCACGCACGCCGGTTCGCTCTACCCGGGGGTCCCGCTGGTCGTGACCGGGCGTTACCGGGGCGGGGCGGCAGGCGCTCTCACCGTGCACGGCCGCACGGCCGACGGGCGTACCTGGGAGGAGCGCGTCGAGGGCCGTCCCGCCCGGGACGGCGCGGCGCGGGCCGTGTGGGCGCGGGCGCATCTGCGCACCCTGGAAGACCGATACGCGGTGGGCGACCGCTCACTGGAGCAGCAGATCATCGACATCTCGCTCCGCTTCGGTGTGCTGTGCCGGTTCACCGCGTTCGTGGCCGTCGACACCCATGTGACCGGTGAAGGCGCTCCGGAGCATCGCGTCCTCCAGCCGGTCGAACCGCCGAGCGGGTGGGAGATACCCGCCGCGATGCCGATGATGGTGGCCGGAGCGCCGATGATGGCCAGGATGGCCTCCGTCACGAGCAGCGCGGAGGCCGCACCCGGCACGGCGGCGGACGCGCCCATCGGAGCGGTCTCCGGGGCTGCCGCGCCGAGCGCGCCCTTCGCCGCCGCACCACGCCCACCTCTGTCTCCGGCTCCGCCTCCGGCCCCGGGCGCACCGGGCGGCGGGGCGCGTCCGGCCCGAGGGTTCTCCGCCGGAGGCTTCCTGTCGCGTCGTGGCTCCGAGCCCGCGGCGCTGACGGACCTCGACGGCGTACGGCCCCTGCTGACCGAGGAGCTCACGAGACTGGGCCAGGCGGAGTCGCTGCCGGAGCGGGAGCGCCGGCGCTACCTGGCGGATCTCGCCAGCCGCCTGCGAGTCGTCGCCCAGATGGTGGGGAGTCACCCCGGCCTTCTCGCGCTGGCAGCCGACCTCGACAAGGCCGAGTGGGCCGAAAGCTCGCTCGACGACCTCTGGCGGCGGGCCGTCGATCTGCTGACCGCCCTGGTCGGCGGCTCCGGGCGGGGCGAGCACGGCGGCGGTCACGGCGAAGGCGAGCACGGCGCCGGTGACGGCGAGGGCAGGCACGGCTCCGCGACGGAGAGGGAGCGCCGGCGCCCCTTCTGGAAGCGGTCCTGACCTTTCCCCGCCTTCCGGGGCGCGTCGCCGTGAGCGTCTCGGGACGGACGGCTGTGGCCGGGACACCGGCGGAAACGCCGGGCCCGGCCACAGAGGGTCCGCTGCCGCTGTGAGCGAAGCCCTACGAGGGTTCAGGTAGGCGGATGACATCGGACGGCGGGGTGGGCACGGGACGCCGAGGCTCCCGCACCCCTCCCGCGTCGGGCCGATCGTCGCGTCCACCTGCGGGGACGCGAGACCGGCGGCGCAGCAACCGATTGACGAGCTCTTTAAGCCCCATACCTGGCGAACGTAGTAGATCCACGAGCGGTTCCGACAGAGAACCGGCGTCCGCTCCGGGCGAACCATCCCCTCCGGCCAGCTCACGGACCTGAAGCACGTAGGGTGCCGGTATGCATCCCGTGGTCCTCGACGGCGGTCTCGCGACCCATCTGGAGTCCCTCGGCTGCGATCTGAGCGACGACCTGTGGTCGGCCCGGCTGCTGGCCGACGATCCCGGCGTCATCCGCCGCGCGCATCTCGACTACTTCCGCGCCGGCGCCGACGTCGCCACCACGGCGAGCTATCAGGCCAGCGTCCCCGGGTTCGTACGGCACGGCATGTCGCCGCGGGAGGCCCGCGACCTCATCCGGCTGTCGGTGACGCTGGCCGTGCAGGCGAGGGACGAGGCCGGGCACGGGCTGGTCGCGGCGAGCGTGGGCCCCTACGGCGCCTACCTCGCCAACGGCGCCGAGTACACGGGCGACTACGACCTGGACGAGGACGGCCTGGTCGAGTGGCATCGCGAACGCTTCGGCATCCTCACCGGCGCCGGAGCCGACCTGCTGGCCTGCGAGACGATTCCCTCGGGGGCCGAGGCGCGGGCGCTGGCGCGGCTCCTGCGTGAGACGCCGTCCGTGCGCGCCTGGGTCGCCTTCTCCTGCCGGGACGGCGAGCACGTCAGCGACGGGACGCCCTTCGAGGAGTGCCGCGCGATCTTCGACGGGCTTCCCCAGGTGGTCGCCGTCGGCGTGAACTGCACCGCGCCACGGTTCGTGCCCGACCTGGTCAAGCGTGGCGCCACCGTCGTCTATCCGAACTCCGGCGAGCGGTGGGACGCCGTGAACCGCCGCTGGCTCGGCCTCGCCGACCCCGTGGAGTTCGGCAGGGCGGCCGCCGGATGGGTCTCGCTCGGCGCCCGTCATGTGGGCGGCTGCTGCCGCACCACTCCCGCCCACATCCGCGAGATCCGCTCCCACCTCACCTGACCGGCCCTGACCCGGGGCAGACCTCCTGAACCGCGAGGCCCACGCCCGGGCCGGCCCGAGCGGGCGCTGTCAGCCCATCTCGGCCTGGGCCTGGCCCTCGCCGCCCCGGGACGCCAGCGGGATCTCCTTGAGGAACAGGGCCACGACCAGCGCGGCGGCGACGAAGGGCAGGCTGGCGAGGAACACGTCGTCGATCGCGTTCGTGAAGGCGACCAGCACGTGTTCCTTGACCGGCTGCGGCAGCCGCTGGATCGCCTGCACGTTCTCGGCGTTCACCTGACCCGGAGGCATCCTGCCGCCGAACTCCGCGGCCAGGTGGTGGGCGAGCCGGCTGGTGAGGACCGCGCCCATGATCGCCGTACCGATGGCGGCGCCCATCATCCGGAAGAACGTCGCCGAGCTGGTCGCCACGCCCATGTCGGCCCGCTCCACCGCGTTCTGGATCGCGGTGACGACCGTCTGCATGGTGAACCCGAGCCCGGCGCCGAAGAGGTAGGCGTAGATCGCCACCTGCCAGTACGGCGAGTCCGCCCGGATCGTGGACAGCAGCCACAGTGCCACCAGGAGGACCGCCGCGCCGAGGATCGGGAAGACCTTGTAGCGCCCGGTCCGGCTCATCAGCTGGCCGGAGGTGATCGACGTGGAGAAGATGCCGACCACGGCGGGCAGCAGTGCCAGGCCCGACACGGTCGGCGACATGCCCTGCACCGCCTGCAGGTAGACCGGCAGGAAGATCATGCCGCCGAACATCGCGAGTCCCGCGAGGAAGTTGTAGCCGTTGCCCACACTGAAGACCGCGTTGCGGAACAGGCGCATCGGCAGGATCGGCTCGGGCGCCCGCAGCTCCACCAGCACGAACAGCGCCGCGAACGCCACGAAGGCGGCGAGCAGGGCCAGCGCGCCGGGGGCCGTCCAGCCGAGTTCGTTGCCCGCCCAGTCGAGGTAGAGCAGGAAGCACGACACGGCGGCCACGATCAGCGTCGCGCCGAGGTAGTCGACGCGGTGGCTGCGGCGCACGGTGGGCATCTTCAGCGCCACCGAGGTCACGACGAGCGAGACCACCCCGATCGGCAGGTTGATCCAGAAGATCCACCGCCAGCCCGGGCCGTCGGTGAAGAACCCGCCGAGCAGCGGCCCGGCCACGCTGGAGGTGCCCCAGACGGCGCCGAAGTATCCCTGGTAGCGCCCGCGCTCACGCGGCGGGATCACGTCGCCGATGATGCTGAACGCCAGCGACATCAGGCCGCCGCCGCCCAGGCCCTGCAGCGCGCGGAACGCGATGAGCTGGCCGATGTTCTGGCTCAGCCCGGCCAGGACCGAGCCGAGCAGGAAGATGCCGATCGCGGTCTGGAAGATCACCCGCCGGCCGTACAGGTCGGAGATCTTGCCCCACAGCGGGGTCGCCGCGGTCGAGGTGAGCAGGTAGGCGGTGACCACCCAGGAGAGCTTGTCGAGGCCGCCGAGCTCGCTGACGATGCGCGGCAGGGCGGTGCCGACGATGCTCTGGTCGAGCGCGGCCAGCAGCATCCCGGCGGCGACTCCGCACAGGACGATCAGGATCTGACGGTGGGGCAGGTATCCCGGTGCGGCCTGCTGCTCCTCGCGGACGCTCATGCCGCGCGCCCCCGCGGGCCGGACCCCCACGCGGTGGGTGACGTCGACGTGCGGCACCTGTGTGCTGGCTTGGGCATGCGCCTTCCGATCTGAACGTCTGGATCACGCGCGGCGGACATCGCCACGTTACCCGTCCAGTCCGGAAGTATTAGGAATTCTCGCGAGCCGCCCGTGTCATCTCGGTCTTCGCCGCCGCCGCGTACTTGTCGACGTACTCCTGGCCCGACAGCTCCATCAGCGCGTACATGATCTCGTCGGTGACGGCGCGGAGCACCAGGCGGTCGTTCTCCATGCCGTAGTAGCGGGAGAAGTCGAGCGGCTTGCCGTACCGCACGCCGGGACGGATGCCGAACCTCGGCACGGGCCGACCGGGGGGCATCATCTCGAACGTGTTGACCATCGCCCATGGGATCACCGGCGACCGGGACTCGAGCGCCAGCCGCGCCACGCCCGTCTTGCCCTTGTAGAGGCGGCCGTCGGGCGACCGGGTGCCCTCGGGGTAGATGCCGAGGACCTTGCCCTCGTTGAGGATGCGCAGCCCGGTGCGCAGCGCCGCCTCGCTCGCCTTGCCGCCCGAGCGGTCGATCGGCACGGTGCCGACGGCCGAGAAGAAGGCCCGGCTGAAGAGGCCCTTGATGCCGCTGCCGGTGAAGTACTCCGCCTTGCCGAGCGAGATGACCTTGCGGGGCAGGAACCCGGCCCCGAAGAAGTGGTCGGCGAACGACAGGTGGTTGCCGGCCAGGATGACCGGGCCCTCCTTCGGGACGTTCTCCACGCCCTCCGCCCAGGGGCGGAACACGAAGTGGAGGAGCGGCCAGAGGATGGCCTTCACCACCCAGTACAACACGCGGACTCCCTCGGCTCAGATGTGAAGTCATCTTCGCACGCCCAGCCCTCTCGCACTAACGCTGACCAACGTGCGAGTATCGGGCGGAACACGCCGCCGTCGGACGGAGGTCTCCCATGCCAGTGCTGCCCGGTGCGGAGCCGTACCACCACGACGGCGGCGAGATCGGCGTCCTCCTCTGCCACGGGTTCACCGGCTCGCCGCAGTCCCTGCGGCCGTGGGGCGAGCACCTGGCCCGGGCCGGGCTGACCGTCTCCCTGCCGCGCCTGCCCGGCCACGGCACGAGCTGGCAGGAGATGAGCCGCACGCGCTGGGAGGACTGGTACGCCGAGCTGGGCAAGGCGTTCGCCGACCTGCGCGGCCGGTGCTCGGACGTGTTCGTGGCGGGGCTGTCCCTCGGCGGCTGCATGGCGCTGCGCCTGGCCGAGGTCCACGGCGACTCCGTACGCGGGGTCGTGGTGGTCAACCCCTCGGTGGTCAGCGACGCGCCGCTGCTGCGGCTCGCCCCGGCGCTGAAGTACGTGATGCCCTCGGTCCCCGGCGTGGCGGGCGACATCAAGAAGGAGGGCATGACGGAGCTCGGCTACGCGCGCACCCCGGTGCGTGCCGCGGCCACGCTGCCCCAGCTGTGGAAGCTGGTCCAGCGGGACATCGGCGAGGTGACGCAGCCGCTGCTGGTGTTCCACAGCAGGGACGACCACGTCGTGAAGCCGGCGAGCGTGGCGTTCCTCCAGGCGAGGCTGGGGGACAATCTGGAGGTCAGGGAGCTGACGGACAGCTATCACGTCGCCACCCTCGACAACGACGCGCCCGCGATCTTCGAGGGGAGTCTGGAGTTCATCCGCTCCCATGCCTCGGTACCCTTGACGAAGGACCTGTGACCAGGGATCGACGTGACACCGCAAAGTGACGAGGACGAGGTCTGGCGCCAGATCGTCGCCTCGTTCAACGAAAAAGCCGAGGACGCCTCGGCCGATCAGCCATGGCCTGATCGCGAGAACGTGACCGAGGAGCCCCGCCCCGGCGCGGCCAACGGCTCCACCGCCACCGACCGTGACGGCGCCGACGACGGCGCCCGGGACACCGGCGGCGAGCGTGACGACGCCGCCGGCGAGGGCACGGACGAGCCGGACGGCCAGCCGGCCCCCGTCGCGGTGAGCGAGGACGACGACCACTACGTCCCGCCGCCCCCGCCGCCGCTCCCCCAGGCGGACGCGGTCACCCGGGCGTCGTGGCTGGCGCTGTTCGGCGGCCCGGCCTATCTGCTGCTGGCCGCCCTGCTCGACTGGCCCAGGGACGGCTGGATCGTGTTCGCCGCCGTGTCGGCCTTCATCGCGGGGTTCGTGGTCCTCGTCGTACGGATGGGCGACGGCCCGCCCACCGACTCCGGCTGGGACGACGGCGCGGTCGTCTGACCCGGCGCCCGCCTCTCGTCACGCCTGCCGCGCCTCACTGGGCGGCGAGGGCGTGCGGCGGGCCGAACCGCTCGACGAGGTCGGTGTAGCGCTCCTTGCCGTCCAGCACGTGGCCGACGGCCATGGTCAGCTCACCGGTGTGGGTGACCGCCTGCAACCGCACCTTGCGGTCCGCGCCGGACGTCTGGCCGCGCAGCCTGGTCCAGCGCGACCCGTCGTAGCGGAGCAGGAACCCGTCCGCCGCGTGGGCGGGGTCGTAGCCGGCGATCCAGAACACGCCCTCGCCGTCGCCGGTCACGCCGTACAGTTCGGCGTGCCGCTCCGGCGGCGTCACCCGCCTCCAGCGCCTGCCGTCCCAGTCGAGGACCAGCGGGGAGATCTTCCCGTCCCGGTAGACGCCGCCGATCGCGACCGCCCGCTTGCGGCTCTCCGCGTAGACGTCGCGCAGGAAGCCGCCCCTGATCCGCGGCAGGTCGGCCCGCTTCCACCCGCCGCCGGTCAGCCGCATGGCCAGGGGGCCGTCACCCGAGTCGCCCACCGCCCAGCCGTCCGACTTGCCCGCCAGGGCCACGCCGTAGAGGGCTCCCCCGGGCCCCTGGCCGGTCTTCCAGGCGGCCCCCTTGCCGGCGCCGCCGCTGCTCAGCAGGAACGCCTGGCCGTCGCGGCTGCCGACGGCGGCCACCCGGCCGGAGGACGCGGCGATCCCGCCGAGCCAGTCGCCCGTGCGCAGGCGGGGCACGCCGACCCGGTCGAACCCGTCGGCCGACCCCTTCGCGAGGTACGGCAGGCCGTCGTGCCCGTCGCCCACCACCCAGACCTCCCTGGGGGACGCGGCGGCGACCGACCGCAGGTGCCCGGCGCCGGTGGCGTCGCCCCTGATCGGCACCTCGCTCCAGGAGGAGCCGTCCCAGTGGGTGATGACTCCCCGGTTGCGCCAGAAGTCCCAGGCCTCCTGCTGGCCCACCGCCCAGACGTCCCCGGCTGAGAGGCCGGCGACGTCGGACAGCGAGGCGTCGGCCCTGAGGCGCCCGGTGGGGAGCCCCGGGCCCTGCGCGACCTCGTCTCCCGACGGGCCTCGCTCCGCCCGGGGGCGGGCGGTCCCTGTCTGCGCGTGCGCGACCGATGTGGCGCACGGGAGGAGTCCGGCCAGCAGACCGGCGGACAGCACACACAACGGCACCGCACGCCGGATGCGGCGTCGGGTCATGGAACAGATCGTAAGGGGAACGGCGCCCTCTCCGTCGCAGAGGTCGCGATTCCGAGCCCGGCGTGACGCCCGGCGTGACGCCCGGACCCGATCTCGGCGACCACCGGCCGGTGGTCGCTCGCGGCGGCCAGATCGCCGGAGGGCACGTCCGCCCCTCCGCAGGAGAGGACGGTCAGGCCCGGCCCCGCGAAGACCGCGTCGATGCGCACCCGGGGGTCGCGGGCCGGAAAGGTCCCGCCGCCCGGCGCCGCGCCGGTGGCCGTACGGGAACCCCCGGCCGCGGCGGCGAAGCAGTCGGCGTACCGGGCCGCGAGGAAGCGCCAGACCGGGGCGCCGGGAGGCTCGTTGAGGTCGCCCGCAAGCACGGGCGCGGCCCCGAACTCCCGGGCGGCGCCCTCCAGGATCGGCACGATCTCGGCAGCGTGGCTCAGCCGCGCCCCGGCCAGGAGGTCGAGGTGGACCGAGCACACGGCGTACCTGTCCCGGCCCTTCTCCACGACCGCCACGGCGACCGCGCGCCGTTCGAGGCCGGTGAACCACCGCAGGCGCCGCCCCTCGCCCCGCAGCAGCCGTACGGCCGGGGAGGTGAGGACGGCGGTGCCGTTCAGCCGGCTTCCGGCGGCCACGGACAGCCCGGCGGCGCGGGCGAGGGCGGCCAGGGAGACCGGGACGGCGCGGCTGAACACGGGCCGCCCGTGCCGCCGCGCCGGCAGGCGCGGCACCTCCTGCAGGCACAGCACGTCCGGCCGGAGGGCCCTGATCACCCGGGCCAGCGCCCTCCGGTCGTCCTTCAGCCCGCGGACGTTGTAGGTCGCGACCCGCAACACGCTCCCGCCCTCCCGGGCGGTGCCGTCGCCGGCCTCCGGCACGTCCTCAGCGGAGCCTGGCGAGGTCACCGGCCCCCACCAGACCGGCGGACGGTCCCATCTCGGCCACCCGGATGTCGGCGAGCGGACGGTGGCCCCGGCCGGTCAGCCGCGCGGCGAACTCGTCGCGGACCCGGTCGGCGAACAGGTCCGCGGCTCCGGAGACGCCCCCGCCGAGGATGAAGCACCCGGGGTCGAGGATCGCGGCCAGGTCCGCGAGGCCCTGCGCGAGCCAGTCGGCGAGCGACTCGAACGCGTCCAGCGCCGCGCGGTCGCCCAGGCGCGCCGCCTCGGTCACGTGCTCGCCCCGGACGCCCTCGACCGAGCCGCCGAGCCGCAGCAGGTGGGTGGCGGCGGCGGGGTCGGCCTCGGCGTTCGCCTTGGCCTCCGCCAGCAGCGAACTGCCACTGGCGTACCGCTCCCAGCACCCGTTGTTGCCGCAGCCGCAGGGACGTCCGCCGGGCACCGTCTGCATGTGGCCGAGCTCGGCGCCCATCCCCCACCGGCCGCGGTAGAGATCGCCGCCGAGCACGATGCCCCCGCCGATGCCCGTGCCCACGGTCACGCACACGACGTGGCTCTCGCCCCGGCCCGCGCCGAAGCGGTACTCGCCCCAGGCCATGGCGTTCGCGTCGTTCTCCACGACGACCGGCAGGCCGACCAGCTCGCCGACCTTCTTGCGCAGCGGCTCCTCCCGCCAGGCCAGGTTGGGGGCGAACCGGATGACCGACCGGGTCTCGTCGACGAACCCCGCCGCGCCGATGCCCACCGCCTCGACCTCGTGCCGCGCCGCGAGCTCGTTCACCACATCGGCGATCGTGAGCGCCATCTTCTCGGGGTCGCCCGCGGGGCTGTGCCGCAGGCCGCGTTCCAGGATGCCGCCGTTCTCGTCCACGACCCCGAACGCGATTTTGGTGCCGCCGACGTCCACGCCGATGGTCAGCGCCATGCTGTCGTCCTTCCGCCCGATCCGCTACGCCGCGCTGATTGAAGCCGATCGCGCAGGGTTGTGGCAATTCCGCCGACGCGTGCCGTTTACAGCCCCGTCATGCGAGATCGATGTGCTCCACCGCAGGTTCATCGGACCGCCGCTCCCCGTCAGGCCGCGACCGGGGCGGCGACTGGGGTGACGACTGGGGCCGCTGCAGGGCGTCGACCGCATCCCGGAACGCCGCGAAAAGTTCACCGCCGGCCGCCATCAGATGACCGGTGACGTCCCCGCCGGCCTCCCGGCGCGCCGCGATCACCCGGCACACCGGGCAGGCACGGCAGACGTACTCGTCGTGGTCCTCCGACACGGCCTCGCTCCACACGTCGCCGGACCGGCCCGTGCCGCCGCTCGCGCCGCCGAAGGCGGACCCGATGCCACTCGCGCCGGCGAAGGCGGACCCGATGCCGCTCACCCCGCCCTTCACCAGGCCCTTGCCGAACTCGCGGCCCATCCGCCGCTGCACGGCGTCGAGCAGCTTCATCGCCTCTTCCGCCGCGGACCCGACCGGGTCCTGACGGCGGGCGGTGCTCTCGTTCGAATCCGTCATCTCGCCCCTCCTGTCTCGAACCGTACCCGGAGCCGGCCGTTCCGGAGCGCGGCCGAGGAGATCTCCCGTCTGGCCAGGGCCGCGGGAAGGGCGATGACGCGCCGGTGTGAACCGGCGGTGACGATGAGCTCGTCGCCCTTGCGGGCGAGGTCGAGGTCGTCGCGGTCGGCGAGCGGCAGGCTGAGCGACAGCTCGTCGGCGGAGATCCGCAGCGGGGGTTCCACGCCGGGGCGGGCGAACGGGTCGCGGTCCCGGTACAGCTCCTCGCCGACCCGCGCGAGCGCGTCGGTCCCGACGGGCTCGCCCGGAAGATAGGGAACGGTCAGGACGGGCAGCGGCGCGAACGACTCGTGCACGCCGGCGAGCTGCCTGGCCTGGGCCTCCACCCAGCTCCGCCGCCACTCGTCGGCGCCCTCGGCCGGGAAGACCCGGTTGGCGATCACCGCGTCGACGCGGTAGCCGTACAGGCTGAGCGAGGTGAGCGTGCGGCGGGCCTCCGCGACGACCACGGCCTCGGGGGTGAGGACGAGCCGCACGGACGCGTCGTCGCCGGCGAGCAGCGCCCGCACCTCCAGCAGGCCCTGGTGCAGCCGCTCGCCCGCCGAGATGACCTCGGCCTGGGGCACGCTCACCTTCGCGACGTGCCGGATGACCGGCGACAGCGCCCCGAGCAGCCGCCGTCCCGCCGGAAGCAGCCGGTTGACGTGCCAGTCGAGCGCCTCGGGCAGGGCCAGCAGGCGCAGCGTCTCGGCCGTCGGCGCGCAGTCCACGACGATCACGTCCCACCGGCCGGAACGGGCCTGCTCGCGCAGTTCGAGCAGCGCGATGACCTCCTCGGCGCCTGGCAGGACCGTGATCTCCTCGGAGGTGACCTCGTCGAGGCCGAGTTCCGCCAGGACGTCGCGGGCGTAGTCGCGTAACTCGCCCCAGTGCCGCTCCAGCGACCTCTGGGTGTCCACCTGTTGCAGGTGCAGGCCGGGCGCCGCCTCGACCGGGGCGTCCGAGGGCGGCACGCCCAGCGCGTCGGCGAGCGAGTGCGCGGTGTCGGTGGAGACCACGAGCGTCTTGAGCCCGCGGCCGGCGGCGAGCGTGGCGGTCGCGGCGGCCACGGTGGTCTTGCCGACCCCGCCCTTCCCCGTGAAGAGGAGGACCCTCATCGGCCCTCGACGCGCCGCTTGAGCCCCTTCAGCGCGGTGTCGACGATGACCTTCTCGGCCTTGCGCTTGATCATGCCGATCATGGGGACCTTCAGGTCCACGGCGAGGTCGTAGGTGACCTCGGTGCCGCCGCCGTTCTCGGTCAGGCGGTAGCTGCCGGTCAGGCCCGAGACCATCCGGCCGGCGTCCACGATGCGCCAGCTCACGCCCGCGTCGTCGGTCCAGTCGTAGCCGAGGACGTACTCGTCGCTGATCACGCCCGCGTCGAGGACGAAGCGGACCCGGGTGGCGCGGCCGTCCTCGCCCGTCTCCAGCACCTCCGCCGCCTTCACCTGACCCGCCCACTGCGGGTACGCGGGGAAGTCGGCGATGACGGCCATGATTGTCGACCGGCCGGCGCCGATCGTGATGCTCGACGAAGTGCGATCAGCCATGTGGCCAACCGTACTTCACCATTCCAAGGCGAAAGGCGTGCCACGGCCGCGGAAATGGCCGACGTTGACGCACTCCGTACGGCCGACCCGGGCCCGCCCGGCGAGCGGCTGGTGCACGTGACCGAACAGCGCGAACCGCGGCTGCGTCCTCCTGATCGCCTCCAGCGTGGCCTCGCTCCCCCGTTCGAACCGCCGGGCGACCACGTCGTAGAGCAGTTCGGGGATGGCCGGCGGGATGTGGCAGCACAGCACGTCCACCTCGCCGACGGCCTCCACCTTGCGCGCGAACTCCTCGTCGTCGATCTCGTTCGGCGTGCGGTACCGCGTGCGCAGGCCGCCGCCGACGAACCCGAACCGCAGCCCGCCGATCTCCACGACCTCCCCGTCCAGGACCCGCTGCCCCGGGCGGAGGTGGTCGGCCCCCAGGCGCGGCAGGTCCACGTTGCCGTACGTGAGGTAGGCCGGTGTCGGCATGGCCGAGAAGATCTGCTCGTACTGGCGGCGGGCCGCCGTCTCGATGTGCTCCCGGGGGTCGCCGCCGAGGGCCGCCCACAGCCCCGCCGACATCGCCCGCGCCTCGTCGAAGCGCCCCGCCGTGCGGAGCCCCACGTACTCGGTCGCCTTCTCCGCGCCGAACAGTTCGGGGAAGATGCCCTGGGAGTGGTCGGCGTAGTCGACGAAGAGGAGCAGGTCGCCGAGGCAGACGAGCGCGTCGGCCCCGTCGCCCGCGCGGGCGAGCGCGTCGGCCCGGCCGTGGACGTCGCTGACGACGTGGATTCGCATGACGAGATGATAACGGCGGCTTTACCGGGCGCCGCCGGGGTCACGGAAAGGTGTCCGGCCCGCCGCGCCGGGGACACTGTCAGAGACCCTGATAGCGTCGTTTTCGATCCGGATGTCGTTCGCCACGACACCCGGACGACGCCCTGGATAACGCCTGGGTGACGGATCTACCCCTGCGTAACTTCGGACGGTAGCGTCCAGTGAGACCCAAAGAGTGATGGTCCGCACGCGGTCCCGGCGCTGTCCGGCGCAGGCCGCGGGGCCGTGCGCGAAGGAGTGACCGTGCGCGAGTTCAGCGTTCCCGTGCTGGTGGACGTGCCTCCGTCCGCGAACTGCACCGACGTGGTGTTCCAGCGCGGCGTGGACGAGCCGGACGCCGTCGTGATCCGCCGCAAGGACGACGGGGCGGCGGCGGACGCGCCGTGGACGCCGGTGACCGCCGCGCAGTTCAGGAACCAGGTCGCGGCCGTCGCGAAGGGCCTGATCGCCTCCGGGATCGAGCCCGGCGACCGCGTCGCGCTGATGTCGCGCACCCGCTACGAGTGGACGGTCGCCGACTACGCGATCTGGGCGGCCGGCGCGGTCGGGGTGCCCGTCTACGAGACCTCCTCCGCCGACCAGGTGAAGTGGATCCTGACCGACAGCGGGGCCAAGGCCGCGATCGTGGAGACGGCCGCGCACGAGGAGACCGTACGCGAGGCCGTGCCCGCGCTGCCGTCGCTGTGGCGGATCGACGGCGGCGCGTTCGCCGAACTGGAGCGCCTCGGGGCCGAGGTGGGCGACGACGCGCTGGCCGAGCGCAGGGCGAGCCGGGGCGGCCGCGACCTCGCCACGATCATCTACACCTCCGGCACGACCGGCATGCCCAAGGGCTGCCGCCTCACCCACGACAACCTGCTCTTCACCGCGCGCAACGTCTCGCAGGGGCCGCTGGAGGCGCTGTTCGACGTGCGGGGACGGGCGGCCCTGCTGTTCCTGCCGCTGGCGCACAGCTTCGCCCGGCTGATCGAGATCGTCCTGATCGAGACCGGCACCGTGCTCGCGCACAGCCCGAACATGAAGAACGTCGCCCCCGACCTGCGGGAGTTCAAGCCGACGTTCCTGCTCGGCGTGCCCCGGGTGTTCGAGAAGGTCTACAACGCCGCCGAGCAGAAGGCCACGAACGAGGGCAAGGGAAAGATCTTCCACGCCGCCGTACGGGCCGCCGTGGAGTGGAGCAAGGCGGAAAGCTCCGGCGGGGCCGGTCTCGGCGTGCGGCTGAAGCACGCGGTCTTCGACCGGCTCGTGTACGGCAAGCTGCGGGCGGCGACGGGCGGCGCGCTGACGGCGGCGGTCTCCGGGGGTTCGGCCCTCGGCGAGCGGCTCGGCCACTTCTTCCGCGGCGTGGGCATCGAGGTCTTCGAGGGCTGGGGGCTCACCGAGACCAGCGCGCCGTCGACGGTCAACATCCCGGGCGCCAACAAGATCGGCACGGTCGGCAAGCCGTTCCCCGGGGTAAGCATCCGCATCGCCGACGACGGCGAGGTCCTGGTGAAGGGCCGCCACGTCTTCGACGGCTACTGGAACAACGAGCGCGCCACCAAGGAGACCATCGACCCCGAGGGCTGGTTCCACACCGGGGACATCGGCAGCCTCGACGACGACGGCTACCTGCGCATCACCGGGCGCAAGAAGGAGATCCTGGTCACGGCGGGCGGCAAGAACGTGGCGCCGGCGCCGCTGGAGGACGCCATCCGGGCGCACCGCCTGGTCAGCCAGGTCATGGTGGTCGGCGACGACAAGCCGTTCGTCGGGGCGCTGGTGACGCTCGACCCCGAGGCCCTGGAGCAGTGGAAGCAGGCCAACGGGAAGAGCGAGGTCCCGACGACCGACCCGGAGATCCTCGCCGAGGTGCAGCAGGCCGTGGACGGCGCCAACCGGATGGTCTCCAAGGCCGAGCAGATCAAGAAGTTCGTGATCCTCGACACCGACCTCACCGAGGAGAGCGGCCACCTGACCCCCTCGCTGAAGGTCAAGCGCAACCTCGTCATGCGCGACTTCGCCAAGCAGATCGACGAACTCTACGCCCGCTGACAGGCCCCCGAGCGCTGCTGACAGGCGCCACCGACAGGCGCCACCGACAGCGGCGCCCGCGCCACCGTGCCCCGGCGGATGCCTCCTCCTCGGCCCGCCGGGGCGTGTCCGCGGCTGAGCCGCCGGGTCCGCCTCCGCGCGCCCTGAGCCGCCTCCGCGCGGCTCTGAGCCGCCGGGACCGCCTCTGCCCGTCCTGACCCGCCGCGTCCGCGCGCGCTGACCCGCCGGGACCGCGTCCGCGTAGGTCTGCAGGCGACCTATCGGGTCCGCCTCCGTGTGCCCTGGGGCGGCGCCGCACACCTGCGGTTCCCCCGAAGCCGGCGTGCCCGTGAAGCCGCTGAAAGCCGGTGTGAGCCGGTGTGAGTAGGCAATAGGTGGCACCTGCCCAACCATTGGCCCTTCGTTAGGTGTCGCTCCTGCTGTCCCGTTGCGGCCCGTGTTGGGATTTATGCGTGACCCCCCGGTCCATCGCACCAACAACCCACCGCACCAGCGGGGTCGCGCGCCCTTAACCGATGTAAGGCCTGCGGCTCCCTGCGATTTCCGACGCGAGGAGTCATATGTTCCGGCACACCCGGCACCTCCAGTTCGAGGCCAAGCCCGAAAAGCCCGACCCGGTGTACGCGCGCAAGCTCCAGGAACTGATCGGGGGCGCGTTCGGCGAGATGACGGTCACGATGCAGTACCTGTTCCAGGGCTGGAACTGCCGGATGCCCGGCAAGTACAAGGACCTGATCATGGACATCGCGACCGAGGAGATCGGGCACGTCGAGATGCTCGCCACGATGGTCGCGCGCCTGCTGGAAGGCGCGCCCGCGACGGCGGTCACGAAGATGGCGACCGCCGACCCGGTGGTCGGCGCGGTGCTGGGCGGGATGGACCCCCAGCAGGCCATCGTGGCCGGCGGCGGGCCGCTGCCCGCCGACGCCAACGGGTATCCCTGGAACGGCCGCTACATCGTGGCGAGCGGCAACCTGCTGGCCGACTTCCGGGCCAACGTCGCGGCCGAGGCGCACGGCCGGCTGCAGACCGCCCGGCTCTACCACATGACCGACGACCCCGGCGTCAAGGACATGCTGAAGTTCAACCTCGCCCGCGACACCCTGCACCAGAACCTGTGGCTGAAGGCCATCGAGGAACTCCAGTCGGACGGCCTGGAGGACGTCGTCGTGCCCGACGACCTGTTCGACGAGGAGCACGCCGAGCACGCGGAGACGATCTGGGACCTCTCCGACGGCATCGAGGCGCAGGCGGGCGGCTGGGCGAGCGGGCCGCAGCCCGACGGCCGCCACCAGTTCTCCTATCTCCTCAACCCCGAACCGCTCGGCGGGCTCGCCCAGGCCCCGCCGCCCGACCCGAAGCTGTACGACACCTACGACGGCAGCATGGGCGAACCCCAGGGCCCCACCCTCGGCACCGAGGTCGGCCCCATGGGCAAGCTCAAGGACAAGCTCACCTGAAGCCCCGGGCCGCTCCCGCCCGGCCTCCCGGCGGACCCGCCCCCATCCGCGATCGGTGGCGGGCGGCAGCGCGGACATCGTCTGCGTCGCGCGGGACTGCCAAAGCCGGGCGGCACCGGCCTCCGCCTCCTCGCCCGAACCGCCTCCGCCGGTCCCGGCGCGACGCCGGGACGGGTGAGGCGTCGGGACGGGTGAGGCGTCGCCACTGTCCAGACCTCTCCTCAGCGAGGCTTCCCTTGCCCGACCACCGCCGCAGCACGCCCATGCCCGCTTCCACTCCCGCATCGATGCCCGGGTCAGGGTCCGTACAGACCGTCTCCGCCGTCACGGCGGCGGGACGGCCGCCGTCGCCGGGACGCCTGGCGCGGCTGGCCGGTCTGTGCGGTCCCGCGTTCGTCGTCGCCGTGGCGTACGTCGACCCCGGCAACTTCGCGACCAACATGTCCGGCGGGGCGCGCTACGGGACGATGCTGCTGTGGGTGATCGCCGTCGCGAACGTGCTGGCCATGTTCGTGCAGGCGCTGTCGGCCAAGCTCGGCATCGCCACCGGCCGCAACCTTCCCGAACTGTGCCGCGACCACCTGCCGCGGCCGGTGAGCCTGCTGCTGTGGGCGCAGGCCGAGATGGTCGCGGTCGCCACCGACCTGGCCGAGTTCATCGGCGGGGCGGTCGCGCTGAACCTGCTGTTCGGCGTGCCGCTGCTGCCCGCCGCCGCGATCACCGCGCTGGTCTCCTCGCTGCTGCTCCTGATGGCGCCGCGCGGACGCCGCCGGTTCGAGGTGACCGTGGCGGTGATGCTCGCCGTGGTGCTGGCCGGTTTCGCCTACCAGGTGATGCTGTCGGGGTCCCTCGCGGGCGTGGCGGGCGGCTTCGTGCCCCGCCTCGCCGGGCCGGACAGCCTGCTGCTGGCGACCGGGATCGTCGGAGCGACCGTCATGCCGCACGTCGTCTACCTGCACTCCGCACTGACCCAGCACCAGGGAAGAGCTTTCACACAGCACCACGGGGCCGTCACACAACACCACGCGGCCGTCACTCAGCACCATGAGGCTCTCACCGGGCGGCCCAGAGCCCTCACGCGGAACCGCGGTTCCTGGGATCCGCGCCGGGCGGCCCTCCAGGCCAGCCGCGTCGACATCGCCGTCGCGCTCGGCACGGCGGGGCTGGTGAACATGGCGATGCTCACCGTCGCCGCCGCGACCTTCGACGGGAGCGATCTCGCGGGGCTGGAGGCCGTCCACGCCGGGCTCGGCGAGATCCTCGGCCCCGGGGCGGCGGTCGCTTTCGCGCTCGCCCTGCTCGCCTCCGGCCTGGCCTCCTCCAGCGTCGGCACGTACGCCGGGCAGGTGATCATGGCGGGCTTCCTGCGCCGCCGCGTGCCGCTCCTGGCGCGCCGACTGGTCACGGTCCTTCCGGCCATGGCGATCCTGGCCGTGGGGATGGACCCCACCCGTGCGCTCGTCCTGAGTCAGGTCGCGCTGTCGTTCGGCATCCCGTTCGCCCTGGTCCCACTCGTCGTGTTCACCGCCCGCCGCGCCCTCATGGGCGATCTGGTCAACCGCCGGGCGACCACCGCCGCCGGTGTCGCCGTCGCCGCCGTGATCAGCGCGCTGAACGGGTTCCTGCTGGTGGAGGTCTTCACCGGCTGAGGGCTTCCCCGCTCGACAGCCCCGGTCGCAGACCGCGCTCACCGGCCGCGCTCACCAACCGCGAACACGAACCACCGGCACGAACCACCGGCACGAACCACGGACACGAGCACGGACCCGCCCACCCTCACCGGCCGCGGGCGGCCGTCGCGGCGGCTCTCGCACCGGCTCTCAAGGAGCCTGTCACAGCAGGGCGGCGAACCGGGCCGCGACGCGTTCCCAGCCCCACTCCTCCTCGATCCAGGCCCGGCCCCGCTCACCCATCGCGCGGGCGCGGGCCGGGTCGGACAGCAGGTCGCACAGCGCGCCGGCCACCGCCGTGTGCGACCTTCCGTCGACCACCAGGCCGGTCTCGCCGTGCAGTACGGCGTCGGGGGCGCCTCCCGAGGAACCGGCGACCACCGGCAGCCCGGTGGCCGACGCCTCCAGGTAGACGATGCCGAGCCCTTCGGCGTCGAGCCCTCCGAACCTGCTGCGGCACGGCATGGCGAACACGTCTCCCGCGTCGTAGTGGGCCGGGAGATCGGCCCACGGAACCGACCCGGTGATCACCACCGACCCGCGCGGCCCGGCGCCGGCGACCGCCCGCTCCAGCGACCGCCGCGAGGGCCCCCCGCCGACCAGCAGCAGCACCGCTCCGGGCACCCGCCGCAGGACGTGCGGCCAGGCCCGCAGCAGGACGTCCTGCCCCTTGCGGGGCACCAGCCGGGAGACGCAGACGACCACCGGCCGGTCTCCCAGGCCGAGCGCCGCCCGGACCCGCTCACCGCCCGCGCCGGGACGGAAGGCGCCGGTGTCCACGCCCGGAGCCAGCCGTACGAGCCGGGGCGCCGGGATCACCGGGGCGAGCAGACCGCGGGTGTACTCGCCGAGGTAGGTCACGACGTCGGCGCCCGTCCCGATCCGGCGCAGCACGCCGCGGGCGCCGGGCAGCCGCGCCCAGGACGCCTCGTGCCCGTGCGTCAGCATGACGATCCGCGCCGCGCCGGCGGCACGCAGGGCGGGAGCGAGCAGGCCGAGCGGCGCGGCGGCGCCGAAGACGACGGTGGCGCCGTCCTCGACCAGCGCCGCCGCCCTGCCCGCCACCGCGCGCGTCGGCAGCATGAGGGTCGAGGGATGACGGACCACCTCGTACGGCTGGCGGGCGTCGAACTCCTCGCACCCCTTCCACCGCGGCGCGTACACGACGACCGAGCCGGGCGGCCTGCGGGAGGCGAGGCCGTGCACGAACGCCTGGATGCCTCCCGGTCTGGGCGGGAAGTCGTTCGTGACGATCAACGTCCTGTTCGCCATCCTCACCCCCGGTATCGGCGCGGCGGACGGTCCACGGCCACGCGGCCCGCCCGAGATCGCATTCTCGCAGGCCCCTCCCGCCGCTCGCCCGCCCCGGAATCAGGGCCGTGATCAGGACCGGGCCAGCTCGGCCCGTACGGAGGACCGCCAGAGGCGGGTCAGCTCGGCGGTGGTCAGCCCGAGGACGTTCCGCAGCGCGGCGTCGGCGTCCTCGCGCAGTGCGGCGCGGTAGAGGGCGACCAGCCTCCGCTCGCCGAAGCGGGCGGCGATGTAACGGCAGGCCAGCCAGGCCTCCTCGTACGCCTGGGCGGGCCTGGCGGCGAAGTCCGCGGGTTCCGGCAGGCGGGCCAGGGGCGTCCCGGCCGCCGGGCCGGCCCCGGTACCGGCGGACTCGGTACCGGCGGACTCGGTACCAGCGGACTCGGTACCAGCGGACTCGGTACCAGCGGACTCGGTACCAGCGGACTCGGTACCAGCGGACTCGGTACCAGCGGACTCGGTACCGGCGGACTCGGTACCAGCGGACTCGGTACCAGCGGACTCGGTCCCGGGCGCAGCACCGGGCTCGGCGCCGGCCTGCGGGGCGCCTTCCGCTCCGGCTCCGCCGCCGGCCCGCGGGTCCGCGGCCAGCTCCGCGGCGAGTTCGGCCGCGACCACATGAACGGGCAGGCCGCTGTCGAGGTAGCCCACGTAGTCGGCGAAGCCCTCCAGGAGCCACATCGGCACCGCGCGGGGCCCGGAGGCCGCGACGTGCGTGAGCTCGTGGGTCACGACGACCTGGCGGCCGATCGCGGACAGGCGGGCGAACGCGGCGGGCTGCACGATCACCCGGTCACCGGTCGCGACGGCCGCCAGACCGCCGACCACCGCGGGGGCGGCCAGGGCGGCCGCCTGCTCCTCCGTGCGGGGCACGAGGATCACCGCGCCCCCGTGCTCTCCCCAGACCCTCGTCACCGTGCGGTCGGCCCGGCCGGCCAGCCGGGCGACCTCGGCGACCAGCCTTCGCGGCGCGCCGACGACGACGGCGCGTTCACCGCGGGCGACGGAGGCCCCCGTCCACATGCCGGGCTGCTCGCGCACGGCGGCGCGGGCCTGGGACAGCAGGGGCGACAGGGGGTCGGGCGGCGCGGCGGCGGCCGTACCGGCCAGCAGCGCGGCCAGCACGACGGCCGCGGACGCCGACCGTCCGCCGCGCGTCCTCACCAGGCCCTCGGCGCTCGCGAGGGCCTGCCGTACGGGATGGGCGGGCGCGGCGCCGGCGGGACCGAGGCCATGGGGAGCATCGTAACGAGGGAACGCCACGGCTCCGCCCACCTGTGAGGGGGGACGGAGCCGTGGAGCGGCGCCGGCGACGACGGGCTCGGCACCGGAGGGACGGATCAGGCGCCGGGGCGTACGGCGCCCACGAAGGTCGCCCTGCGGTAGGAGTCGAGCCTGTCGATCCTGACCCGCGTGCCGCTGTGCGGGGCGTGGATCATCCTGCCGTGCCCGACGTACATGCCGACGTGGCCGCCGCCGCTGGTGAAGATGAGGTCGCCGGGCTTGAAGTGGCCCCAGGACACCTTCTTCCGCACGGCGCTGCGGATGGACCACGTCGTGCGCGGCAGCCGTACGCCGGCCTTGCGCCAGGCGTAGGTGACCAGGCCCGAGCAGTCGAACGAGCCGGGACCGCTGGCCCCGTAGCGGTAGGGGTCGCCGATGTGCTTCCTCGCGGTCCTGACCGCTCGCTGCGCCTTGGCCAGCTGGAGCGCGGCCCGGCTGAGCTTCTTCCGCTTGGCGGCCGCCTTCTTCGTGGACTTCTTCGTGGCCTTCTTGGCCGCCGCGGTGGTGGCGGCCCTCGTGTTCGTCTCCGTGGTCACCTTGATGACCGTGACCGTCACCGGGTCTGCCGACGCCGGCTGCGCACCGGCGACTCCCACGGATGCCGTCAAAGCGGCACCCCCAAGGGCAATTCGGGCAAGGCGGGACAGGCTAGCGGGGGTGGTAGACAGGATCTCTCCTTGGATCTTCCGCGTACGCCTACCGGGTTAGCTGACGGGTTCGGGCGGGGAAGTCGCCCTACGGCGCGTGGACGCGCCGATTCACCCCGGACCTTCGCGAGGAAGGTCGATGGTTCCCCGGCTCCGTGCCTCCTGACTGCACGGACTCGGCAGGTCGTCGGCGCCCGGAAATCCCCTGGGGGGAGCAAGTAGACGGACGGCGCCGGCGACGGTGGATGACGCGGGCCCGGCCGGCCAGACCGGGCTCGCCGCGGCGAGGCGTGCTCACCGCGGCCCAGAAGCTACCCAGATCAGGCGGCTCCCGGCAAAGCCGCCCCGGCGCATAAAGATCGGATAACGACGGCCGCGCGCGAGAAACCGCAGCTTACCCACGTCACAGAAGACCAAGTGTGACTCTGCTCACATCAGCCATCGCAATGTCCAAATAAGGCACTTAGCTCACAGCCGGAACAAAGATCACATCGCGGGCTCAGGGGCGGACGGCGCCGATCGCGTGGTAGTCCGCCAGTGTGACAATCTTCACAACGTCGCCGGTCTGCGGAGCGTGGACGACCTTGCCGTCCCCCGCGTACAGGCCCACGTGGCCGAAGCCCGCGTGGAAGAGCAGATCGCCCGCCTGGAGCGCGTCGAGCGACACGCGGCGGCTCGCGCCCCACGCCCACTGCTCGTAGCTCGTACGCGGCAGGCTGACCCCTCCCGCCGCCCAGGAGGCCTGGACGAGGCCGGAGCAGTCCCAGGAGTCCGGCCCGCTGCCCCCGTAGCGGTACGGCTTGCCGACCTGCTTGTAGGCGAACTGGAGCGCCGACAGGGCGTTGCCCGACGCCGGGCCCTTGTAGGCGACGCCCGCGCTGTTGGGGTTGCCGGGGTTGTAGGTGCCGAGCGAGCGGAGCAGCTTCATCTGCTCGTTGACGAGCTTGTCGACCTTCTTCTTCTCGTCGGCGAGCTCGCCCCTGACCTTGGTGGCCTCGGCGTAGACGGCCTTCGTCTCGTCCCGCCGGTCCTTCAGACCCTGGATCGCGCCCTCGTACTGCTGGAGCCGCCCGATGCGCTCGGCGGAGATGTGGTTGTACGTGGCGAGACCGCTGAGCATGGTGTCGGGATCGGGGTTGTAGAAGACGCCCCACGTCCCGATGCCGCCCACCTGGTAGCTGCTGACCGCCATCGTCACCAGCCCCGAGCGCAGCGCCTCGACCCGCGCGTTCTGCTTCTTGTAGTCGTCGTTCAGCGCCAGGTACTTCTTCCTGGCCGACTTCCACTTCTCACTGGCCGCGTTGTAGCGGTCCACGAGTTTGTCCGCCTGCGCGTTCAGCCGGTTCAGCTTCGCCTTGGCCTGGGCAAGGGTGGGCTTTGGATCGGCCTGCGCGCCCGTCAGCGGCGTCAGCAGGACCACGGCGGCCAAAACGGCGGCCACCGGCACACGCCCTTGCACTCGGGCCCCCTCGGGATCAACGAAACCTGCGGCGCGACTCTATCTAGGCGATCTTGACGCTTCAACCTATTCGCAGCTATTCGCGGCAGTCATCACTCACCGGATCGACTCTCGTACGGAGCGTGCCGGACGGATCAGCCGCGGCCGAGACGCCGCAGCAGCAGGAGCGAGGGCACCGGCCGGGCGCCCATGCGGCGCACGGACTCGGCCACCTCGCGGTCGGAGGAGACGACCGCGATGCCGCGCCCCGGCGGCTCGGCGCGCACGAGCGTGCGGATCAGGTCGTCGGCGATCTCGCCGGGCGCGCTGAACATCACCCGCACCCCGCGCGGCGCGGAGACCTGCACGGGCCCGTTCAGCTCGGCGCCGTCGAAGACGCACGTCACCTCCACGCGCGCCTGCACGGCGAGGCCGCCCAGCCCGGTGAGCAGGCGGGCGCGCTGGTCGGCGAGGGTCAGCGACGGATAGCCGGTCTTGGTCACGTTGTAGCCGTCGACGATCAGGTGCAGGTTGGGGAGGGCGAGGAGCTGGTCGAGGAGCTGGGGGTCGTCGTTCGCCAGCGCCCGCGCGGGCACCGCCGTCACGCCGGGCTCGCCCGGCACGACCGCGCTCACGTAGTCGGCCGGCCTGTTGATGGTGGTCGGCAGGCCGAGCTCCTTGCGCAGCCCCGCGGCGGCGTCCTGCAGGGCGTCCAGCAGCACCCGTACGCGCGCGTCCTCCATGCTGCGGCCCTCGCGGGCCGCGCGGCGGTTGGCCTCCAGCTGGCGCTCGGTGTCCGCCAGGCGCTCCCTGAGCCTGCGCAGCTCGGTCTCCGCAGCGCCGTTGGCGCTCGCCGACCTGGCTCGCGCCTCGGCCGTCTCGGCCTCCAGCTCGGCCGCCCTGGCCTCGGCCGCCTTGACCCGCTCACGCGCGTCGTGCAGCTTGCGTCTCAGGTCGGAGTTCTCCGCGCGGGCCGCCTTGAGCTGCTCGCGGACCCGGTCGATCTCCTCCTTGGCGGACGCGCGCTGCGCCGCGAGCTGCTCGCGCAGCCGCGTCTCCGCCTGCTCCCGCTGCGTGCCCGCCGCGGCCGACTGCTCCAGGTCGGCCCGCGCCTGCTCGACCAGGTCCGGCCAGCCGGGCGGCCGGGTCAGATAGGCCGCCGCCGCGACCAGCACCGGCTCGGCCGCCGGCGGCACCGTCCCCTCGGCGAGACTCGCCACCAGCTCGGGCCAGGCCGCCTCCAGCGCCTCGGCGACCTGCTCGCGGAACTCCTTGTCGTTCTCCAGCTGGGCCGCGATCGGCGCGCTGCCCAGGCGGGCGCGCTTGCGCGGGTCGAACCTGGCGATGCCACGCAGCGGCGGCGGCACGGACGCGGCGGGCATCGTGCCCAGCACCTGCGCCGCGACCTCCACCACGTGTAAGCGGACCTGCTCCGGCAACGGACGAGACAGGCCTTCTCCGGCTGAACTCATCTCGTCGCTCCTCGGCCGTGTCCTGCAGACCTGTCGCCGGCCGGGATCGCCCGGCGGCGCCTCGCGGTGCTGTCGCCCCCGGTGTGAGAATCCGGGACCGGGCTCCACGAGGCGAGGCCTCGCGGCGCGCCGGTCCGGCGCCCCTCACGCGGCAAGATCTGCGAGACAGTCCTCTGTTCTTGTCCTTCTTCAAGGGTACGGCCGTCGCACCGCGTCCATGTCCTGTTCATGATCTGTCACCGGGCCGGGCGGCGGTCCGCTGGCGCGTGCCACGGTCCGGTCCGTACGCTCGTCGGCGTGTTCACCCCGCCCTACCCGATCATCACCCCCCGGCTGGTCCTGCGTCCCTTCACGGAGGCGGACCTCGACGACCTGCACGCCTTCCACTCGCTTCCCGAGGTCACGCGTTACCTCTACTGGGACGCCCGTACGCGGGAGGAGACGAAGGCGGCGCTCGACCGGAAGATCGCCTGCGCGAGTCTCGGCGCGGACGGCGACGCGCTCAGCGTGGCCGCCGCGCTGAGCGGCGGAGGGCCGCTGATCGGTGACCTCACGTTGTTCCTGCGCAGCCGGGAGCACCGCCAGGGCGAGATCGGCTTCGTCTTCAACCCGGCCTGCCAGGGCCGGGGCCTCGCGACGGAGGCGGCCCGGGAGATTCTCCGCATCGGGTTCGAGGGCCTCGGGCTGCACCGGATCCACGGCAACTGCGACGCGCGCAACACCTCGTCCGCCCGGTTGATGGAACGGCTCGGCATGCGCCTGGAGGCCCGTCTGGTCGAGAACGAGTTCTTCGCCGGCGCGTGGAGCGACGAACTGATCTACGCGATGCTGGCGCGCGAGTGGCGGGCGTCCCCCGCCGCCTCCCCCGGGCCCGGAGCCTGACGCGCGCCCGCCCGCCTTCGGCCCCGGGCGGGCGGGAAATGAAAGAACGGGCCGCTCGTTTCAGGCGTTCCCGCAACACACTGCGCGGAATAAGTTTGACGCGTTGACTAACTCCCCGGTGAAACTTACGGTACGGGCACTTCGAACGCGGCTCCGCGGCGGCGGGGGGCCGACCGGCCGTCGCCGGTCGGGGCGGGCATCTCCCGGGCCTCGACACGGCGTCACACGTCACTGAGGAGATTCGATGCGCCTCACCATCCCCCGGGCCCGTGTGGCTCGCCTGGCCGCCGGGGCGGCGGCGGTCACCTTCGCCGCGGCGGCACTGGTCGCCACGGCGCCCGCCCAGGCCGCGACCGGTTGCGCCGTGACCTACACCGCCGGCGAGTGGTGGCACGGGTTCAGCGCGAGCATCACGATCCAGAACTCGGGCAGCGCGATCAACGGCTGGACCCTCGGGTTCGCCTTCCTCGACCCCGGCCAGAAGGTCGACGTCGGCTGGTCGGCCACCTACAGCCAGAGCGGGCAGAACGTCACCGCCACGAACGTGGACTACAACGCCGCCATCGCCACCGGCGACTCGGTGATGATCGGCTTCAACGGCACCTGGTCCGGCGCCAACCCCAACCCGACCTCGTTCACCCTGAACGGCGTCACCTGCACCACCATCAAGGTCAGCCCGAGCGCGACCCCCACGCGCACCCCCCAGGCCACCCCCACATGGACGCCGTCGTCGACCCCGACGTCGACGCCCACGTCGACCCCCACGTCGACCCCGACGTCGACCCCCACGTCGACGCCGACGTCCACGCCCACGGGGCCGTCCGGCTCCGCGCTTTACGTGTCGCCGAGCGGCTCCGCCGGCGCGTCCGGGACGATCTCGGACCCGACGACGCTCGCTTCGGCGATCACCCGCGTCGCCGCCGGCGGGACGATCTACCTGCGCGGCGGGACGTACAACCTCTCGCAGACGGTCACCATCGCGGCGGGGAACAACGGCACGTCGAGCGCCCGCAAGAAGCTGTCCGCCTACCCCGGCGAGACCCCGGTGCTGAACTTCTCGGCGCAGAGCCAGTCCTCGTCGAACCGGGGACTCGCCCTGAACGGGTCGTACTGGCACGTCTACGGAATCGTCGTCCAGCGCGCCGGTGACAACGGGATCTACGTCGGCGGCAGCAACAACATCATCGAGCGCACAGTGACGCGGTTCAACCGGGACACCGGGCTGCAGCTCGGCCGGATCGCCTCCGACACCCCCCGCGCCCAGTGGCCGTCCAACAACCTCGTCGTGAGCTCGGAGTCGCACGACAACGCCGACTCCGACGGCGAGGACGCCGACGGCTTCGCCGCGAAGCTCACCGTCGGCAACGGCAACGTCTTCCGCTACGACGTGTCCCACAACAACATCGACGACGGCTGGGACCTCTACACCAAGACGGACACCGGAGCCATCGGGCCGGTCACCATCGAAGACTCGCTGGCCTACAACAACGGCACCCTCACCGACGGCAGCCAGGCCGGCAACGGCGACCGCAACGGCTACAAGCTCGGCGGCGAGGACATCGGCGTCAACCACGTCATCCGCCGCAACATCGCCTATCACAACGGCCACCACGGGTTCACCTACAACCGCAACCCCGGCACGATGACGATCTCGGACAACGTCGGCGTCGACAACGCCGAACGCAACTACTCCTTCGACGTGGGCACCTCGGTGTTCCGCAACAACACCTCGTGCCGCAGCGGCAGCGGATCGAACGACAAGATCGTCGGCAACTCCGACAGCTCGAACCAGTTCTGGTCCGGCTCGAACGGGTCCCGCTGCTCCTCCTACCGGGGCGCCCCGCGTTGGTCCTTCGCCTCCGACGGCCGCCTCGTCGTTACCTTCGGCTAGCTCCCCCCCGGGGGCGGTCCGGCCGGTTCCCTCCCGGGGCGGTCCGGCCAGGCGGACCGGATGGCCGGACCGCCCCGAGGCCCGCTCCCGCACCGCCCGGGAGGGCAAATGTCGGTCGGAATCTTTATGGTCTTTGCGTGGACGCGGTACAGGGCACGCTGGACGAGCTCGGCACTCCCCTGCGGGAGGTGACGTTCGTCGTCTTCGACCTGGAGACCACCGGCGGATCGGCCGCGGAGCACGCCATCACGGAGATCGGGGCGGTGAAGGTCCGCGGCGGCGAGGTGATCGGCGAGTTCGCCACGCTGGTCGACCCCGGCGGCCCGATCCCGCCGTTCATCTCCGTGCTCACCGGCATCACCGACGCGATGGTCATGGCCGCGCCGAGGTTTCCCGAGGTGCTGCCGAGCTTCCTGGAGTTCATCGCGGGGGCGGCGCTGGTGGCGCACAACGCGCCGTTCGACATGTCGTTCCTGAAGGCGGCCTGCCAGGCGGGCGGCTACCCGCCCCCGGCCAACCCCGTCGTGGACACGGCCGACCTCGCGCGCCGGGTGCTCACCCGCGACGAGACCCCCAACTGCAAGCTCGCCACCCTCGCGCGCGTCTTCCGCAGCTCCACCGAGCCCTGCCACCGGGCGCTGGCCGACGCCAAGGCCACGGTCGACGTGCTGCACGGCCTCATCGCCCGGGTCGGCTCGCTCGGCGTGCACACACTGGAGGAGCTGCGCGGCTTCGTGCGCGCCCCCACGCAGGAGCAGCAGCGCAAGCGGCACCTCGCCGACGGCGTGCCCGGCGCGCCGGGCGTGTACGTCTTCGAGGACGCCAGGGGCGAGGCGCTGTACATCGGCAAGAGCTCCAACCTGCGCAACCGGGTGCGCAGCTACTTCACCGCGAGCGAGACACGGTCGCGCATCCGCGAGATGGTCGGCATCGCCGAGCGGGTCAGGACCATCGTGTGCGCGACCGCGCTGGAGGCGGAGATCCGGGAACTGCGGATGATCGGGGCGACCAAGCCCCGCTACAACAGGAGGTCCCGCTTCCCGGAGCGGGTGGTCTGGCTGAAGCTGACGAACGAGCCGTTCCCGCGGCTCAGCGTCGTCCGGGAGGTGCGCGACGACGGGGCGGCCTACCTCGGGCCGTTCGGCAGCAGCCGCACGGCCGACGACGCGCGCACGGCCATGCACGAGGCGCTGCCGCTGCGCCAGTGCACCGAACGGCTGTCGGCCCGGGTGCGGCGGCCGGCCTGCGCGCTCGCGGAGATCGGCCGCTGCGGCGCGCCCTGTGAGGGACGGGAGAGCGAGGAGACCTACTCCCGGCACGCCGGCCGCGCCAGGCACGCCATGGAGCAGGACGCCGAGGTCGTCTTCTCCGCGATGGAGGCGCGCATGCGGCGCCTGGCGGCCGAGCAGCGGTACGAGGAGGCGGCCGTCGACCGCGACCGGCTCGCGGCCTACGTCCGGGCCGCGGCGCGCATGCAGCGCCTGCGCTCGCTGACCGGAATCCCCCAGATGGTCGCGGCCAGCCCCGCCTTCGGCGGCGGTTGGGACATCCACGTCATCCGGTACGGCAGGCTCGCCGCCGCCGGCGTCATGCCGCGGGGCGCCCACCCCACGCCGTACGTGGACGCGCTGGTCGCCACGGCGGAGACGGTGACGCCGGGCCCCGGCCCGACCCCCGCCGCCAGCGCCGAGGAGACCGAGTGCGTGCTGAGGTGGCTCGACTCCCCCGGGGTGCGCCTGGTCCAGGTCGACGGCGTCTGGAGCCTCCCGGCGTACGGCGCGGGGCGGCTGGTCGGTCGCATCGAGCGCGCCTACCTGCACCTGCGCGGCGACCGCCGCGAAGGCCGCCCGCTCCGGTGACCCCCGCCCCGCCCGCGTACACCGGTCCCGCCGTCGGCGCCGACCGGCACGCGATGCGGCCGAGCGCTTACCAATCGGTTCGAAAAGCGACCAAGTCCTGGTTCACCGCGATATCTGGTGATGCGTCAATTTCGACGACGGGGATTTCCGGAGAGCAGACGCGGGGTCATTTCTTCTGTTTTACTCGTCCGGGCGACAGCCACGCGAGAGAGGCCGTGTGAGCGGGGTGTGAGATGAAAAGGGGGGTCCCCGACTATGGCGAATGTACTCATTCGGGTCGAAGCCGACACCGGCGCGGAGACCAGGGCCCTGTACCGGGCCCTCAGGCATGACCCCGATCTGAGCCGGCTGGCGAAGCTGTCGGCCTGCGAAGGCGATCCTCCGGCGGCTGACGAGCTCGGACCCGGTCTCGACGCGATCCTGGCGGTCGTCGACGGCGCCGGTGCTCTCGGCGCGTTACTCGTCTCGATCGCCGCCTGGAGGGACGGCCGGTCGACGAAGTGGACGGTCTCCGTCGAGAGAGAGGGAGTGCGCGTCGAGCTGCAGGGCAGTTCGAGGGAAGAGCTGGAACGGGTCGTACGCGCGCTCGAGGGGCCCCGAGGTGGCGATACCTGATCCCGCCCAGTCCCGTCTGATTCTCATTGGATTCTCCTCATTTGTGGACTTCGCGCGAATTCCCGCCGCACCCACCAATTTACGTCGGCTGATGGCCATCTTCTGCGATGAGATGATTTGGGGAATCCCAGGCCGCAATGTCGCGGTCCTGGATGGAAAGCGCGGATTGAGCCGCAACGCCATACTGAGCCAGATCCACGAGGTGGCGAGCCAGGCCACCGACACCCTGGTCGTCTACTACGTCGGACACGGCTTTCTGGACGAGGACGACAACGACAACTTGCTGCTCGCCCTACCGGGAACGAAAAGACGGGAACACTTCACTGCGCTCCCGTACGAGGAGGTCCGCCGTGCGGTGCGCAGCGCCGGCTCGCGACGCAAGGTCGTCATCCTGGACTGCTGCTATTCCGGCCGCGCGCATTCGACCGCCTACCTCGACGGTTCGGAGGAGGACCGGGAACTCGCGCATCAGGCCCCCATCGAAGGTGCCTGTGTGCTCACGGCGACCTCCGACTACGCCAGGGCCCGGGCGAATCCCGGGGACCGCCACACGGCGTTCAGCGGGGCCCTGATCTCGGCTCTGGAGAACGGGATTCCCGGAGCGGGGCCGTACCTCGACGTGCGTTCCGTCTTCGCGACCGTCCGGCGAGAGATGCGCAGCCGCGGCCTGCCGCAGCCGCACCTCAGCACCCGGGACGACGGCGGCGCACTCGTTCTGGGGCGGAACCGCGCGTACCGGGGTTCCGTGGAGACGCCGCCGAAGAGCGCCGAGGCCCCGCCGTCGAGGGCGGAACCGGGATTCCGTCGATCCCGCCCGCGCTTCACGCGACGTGCGGCCGTCGTCACCGCCGCTCTCGTCGTCGTCCTGGCCGTCACCTTCCTCCCGGCGATGACGGCTCGCCTCTCGACCACCGGCGCGTGCCCGGCCGGTGAACGGGGAGGATCCGAGGTCTCGCGTACCGGCCGGCCGGGCAGGGCCACCCGGTTCCCCGAGTCCCGCATCAGTCTGCTCCACGACCTCACCGGACCGACGACGGTGATCGGGTTCGAACCTCCGAGAGGGGACCGCCCGAATCCGAGGACATATCTGTGGCAGCCCGATCGCCGGTGCTTCGCGGCTCCCGTGGGCTTCGGGAGCGACTACCTGGATGTCGCGGTCTCCCCCGACGGCAGGTGGATCGCGGGCGTCGACATGCGCACGGTGCCCGGCGCCGACGTGGTCGTCATGGATCGAGCAGGCGCGAATAAGAAGGTCATCGACGTACCGGGCACCGTATTCGCCACAAATTTGCAATGGAACAGGACGAGCACGACATTGCTCTTCACGGAGGCTCCGGTCGACGCGAGAGGTAAGTACAACTATCCGCGCGGGGCGGACGCAGTAATGGTCAGTCTGCCCGCCTTGAAGCCCACGGTTCTCGCTCTGGGCGCCACCGCTCCCTACCAGTGGGGACCAGACGGCAGCGTAGCCGGCAACTTCGGGCAGGAAGATCCGCTCGACGTCCGGTTCTTCAGCGTCACGGGCCGGAAGGAACGGGCGTTCGAACGGGTCGGACTGCTCGGGCAGTACGGAATGGGAGCATTCTCGCCATCGGAAGAACGAATGGTGACCCACTGTCCCCGAGGCCGCGATGACGACCAGGTGTGTGTCTGGGGCTCGCGGAAGGGAGAACTTCTCGGGGCGTATCCCGCGAGCCGCCTCTACGCTGATCGGCCGTACGGCAATGCCGGCTGGTACGACGAGAAATCCTTGCTCATGACCGCCTGGGACGCGAAGACGAAATGGTGGGCGGCGGCCACCCTGGACATCGCCGGCCCGGAGCCGGGCACAGTGGCCGGCCGCACGACCCCGCTCGGCCGGTTACCCGACGAGGAGGGCCACATCATCTTCGGATTCGCACCGGCCTGACCCACACCTCAGATCGATCACGACGAAAGGTGATCCCTTTGCGGATACGCGGGAGCGGTTCCTGGTCCGGTTGTGGCCGCGGGAGGCTCCGGCCTGACGCCGGGGACGGGGTGCTGCTACTCCAGCGACGGCTAGCCCAGGCTCAGGTCGTGCTGCTCGAGCGCACTCTGGATGATGTCGAGCGCTTTCGGCCCCATGCCGTGCAGCTTGGCCAGCTCGGCACGCGGCACCCCCGCAAGGTCACGCAGGGCCGTGTAACCGGCGTTGCCCAGGGCCCGCGTCGCCGGCGCACCGATCTTCGGCAGCGTGTCGAGAGAGGAGTCCACGCTCTTCATGATGCCGCGTCCGGCGCACGCCGCGGCCAGGGCGACATCGGAGCACCGGCCGGAAATAGAGGGCGCCGACGAGGGCACTAGTGTCGGGTGCGACAGCGAAGCCCCGACACAGCAGGAGAGGCCCGAATGGTCACCGCGATCGTCCACATCAAGGCGGATGTCGACCGGATTCCCGAGGTCGCCGAGGCCATCGCCGAGGTCGAGGGCGTCAGCGAGGTGTATTCGATCACCGGCGAGTTCGACCTGCTGGCGATGGTCAGGGTCGCCAGGTACGACGAGGTGGCCGAGGTCGTGCCGGGCCGCATCAACAAGGTGGCCGGCGTGCGGCACACCGAGACCCACATCGCCTTCCGGACCTACTCCCGCCACGACCTGGAGGCGGCCTTCTCGATCGGCCTCAGCGACGCCGACTGATCCGGCCGACCGACCCGCCCACGCGCCTCAGGCGGGGCGCAGGAGGCGGACGCGGACCTCGAAGCCGCCAGGCAGCGGGTGCTCGGCCACCGAGCCGCCGAACAGCGCCGCCCGCTCCCAGGTGCCGACGAGGCTGTCGCGGGGCAGCCCGTCGTCGTGGACGACGACCTCCAGGATGGCGGGCAGCCACCGCAGCGTGACCGTCGCCGTGCGGGCCGTGCCGTACCACAGGGCGTTGCCCAGCGCCTCCTCCACGATGCGGTACGCCGACAGCTCCAGCGTCGGCCCACCACCTCGCGTGCCGTTCTCCGTGAGGGAGACGGCGAGCCCGCTCGCCCGGAAGTCGTCCAGCAGGCCCGGCAGCTCGCCCAGCCCCGGCTGGGGCCCTCGTGACAGCCCGTCCATGCGGAGCAGGCCGATCATCCGCCGCAGATCGGAGAGGACCCGGCGGCCGGACTCCTCGGCGTCGCGGAACGTCTGCCGCGCCCGTTCCGGGTCCTTGTCCATGATCACCCGGCCGGCGCCCACCCCGAGGGTCATCACGCTCAGGTCGTGCGCCACCAGGTCGTGCAGTTCCGAGGCGATGCGCAGCCGCTCCCAGGCCGCGGCGTCATCCGGGCGGGGGTGGTCCTCCCCCGAGGCGGGGGCCGCGCCCTCCGCGCTCGTCTCCCGCCCCCGTCTCCCGGCCGTCCCGGGGACGGGACCGGCGCCGCCGGGCCGGAGACCGGCGGAACGTACGGGCACGAGAGAGGCCATTCTGCCGTGGGTGAGGGTGGCCCAGCGGCGGAGGGCTCGGGCAACGAACAGGCGCATCATGCCCGAACGGTACGGCTCAGGCGGAACCCGGCACGTCCCCATACAGGCGGACGCGTGGTCCCTCCAGCGGCGGAGGCGGCCGGAACCGGGCAGCCCCCGGCACGGAAGCGATCAGTCGATCATCCCGGGACGGCGGCCGGAACCGGGCGGCCGGCGGCCCGGAAACCGGAAGCCGGGCCGGCCGGGTCAGGCGCCGGAGGAGCGGAGCGCGCTGCTCAGCTCCACCCACCGCTCCAGGGTCTGCGCCGCCCTGCCCGAGTCGACCGCCTCCGCCGCCCGGGCGTACGCCGCGCGCAGATCGGCGACGAGGTCGTCGCCGGGGCCGTCGTAGGCGACCAGGCCGGCCGCCGCGTTGAGCAGCACGGCGTCCCGTACGGGCCCGGTCTTGCCGCGCAGCAGGTCGTGCACCGCCGCCGCGTTGAAATCCACGTCGCCGCCGCGCAGGTCGCCCGGCTCGGAGCGGGGGATGCCGAGGTCGGCCGGGTCGAAGACGGTCTGGGTCGCGGTGCCCTCCCGGACGACGAAGACCGTCGACGGCGCGGCCGTCGACAGTTCGTCGAGACCGTCGTCGCCCCGGAACACGAGCGCCGACACACCACGCTCGGCGAACACGCCGGCCATGACCGGCAGCATCCGGGCGTCGAAGACGCCGATCGCCTGGGCGGCGGGGCGCGCCGGGTTCGCCAGCGGCCCGACGAAGTTGAAGACCGTCGGCACGCCGATCTCCTTGCGCGGCGGGCCGGTGAAGCGCAGCGCGGAGTGGTAGAGGGGCGCGAAGCAGAAGGCGATGCCCGCCTCCACCGCCACCCTGGCGGTGGTCTCCGGCGCGAGGTCGAGCGCGACACCCAGGCGTTCCAGCACGTCGGCGGCCCCGCACAGCGAGGAGGCGGCGCGGTTGCCGTGCTTGACGACCCTCGCGCCGGCGGCGGCCGCGACGATCGCCGCCATCGTCGAGACGTTCACCGTGTGCGCCCGGTCGCCGCCGGTGCCGACGATGTCGAGCACCGGCCCCTCGACCGTGAGCGGGGTGGCCAGCTCGAACATGGTGCGGACGAGGCCGGTCACCTCGGCGACCGTCTCGCCCTTCGCCCGGAGCGCGACGGCGAAGGCGGCGATCTGCGCCGGGGTCGCCGCCCCCGACATGATCTCCCCCATGACCCAGGCCGTCTCGTCGGCCGTCAGGTTCTCACCCGCGAGCAGGGCGTGCAGCGTCGAGGGCCAAGTGGTGCGCGTGTCCATCGTGGGCTCCGCGATATGTCGGTGTCAGGTCGGAGAAGGTGCGGGGTGGAACTCCGGGCAGGACTCAGTGCGCCCGGGTGACGCTCAGGCGGCGCCGCATGAGGTCGGCGACGGCCTCCGCGAGCACGACGGGGTCGAGCGGGTGCGCGACCACCGCGTCGGCGCGGGACCAGTTGGCCAGCCAGCGGTCGTCCCTGCGGGCGATGAGCAGCAGGATCGGCGGGCAGTCGTGCACCTCGTCCTTGGCCTGGCGGCTGACTCCCATGCCGCCGGCCGGCACCGCCTCGCCGTCGAGCACGGCCACGTCGATCTCGCCGGAGTCGAGGTGCCTGAGCACGGCCGGCTGGGTCGCGCACTCGACGATCTCGACGAGGGGCACGTCAGCGGCCGGGCGCCGCCCGATGGCCAGCCGCACCTTCTCCCGGGTGCCTGCGTCGTCGCTGTAGACGAGAACCCTCATTACACGCTCACTGTCGAATCGCGGGGTATGGTCATCGTGATGCTACCGGCGCGGCTGCCAGGCTCGCAGCCCCGGGGCTCCTGCCATGACATGCCCGTTCCGATGGCGCGGACGGACCCTAGCGGGGGGTCGTGGGGCGACCCGACCTGGGGAGCCGCAATAATGCTGGGCGTGGCGACAGCATCCGCAATTACTACGACGACGAGACCGCACGGGTCCAACCGGCCGAACCTGGTCCAGGTTGGCACCATCGTGTGGTTGTCCTCTGAGCTCATGTTCTTCGCGGCGCTGTTCGCGATGTACTTCACCATCCGGTCGGTCAGCCTCGGACAGGGCACGCACTGGCCCGAGGCGCACCTCGAAGTCCCGTTCGCGACCTTCAACACGACCGTTCTGGTCCTGTCGAGTGTCACGTGCCAGCTGGGCGTGTGGGCTGTGGAAAGAGGCCAGGTCAAGAAGCTGCGTTTCTGGTATGTCGTAAGCTTCTTGATGGGCGCCTTCTTCGTGGGCGGTCAGCTTTACGAGTACGGGAACCTGGCGCGTGAGGGTCACGTCCTCTCGCACTCCCCGTACGACTCGGTGTTCTTCCTGACCACGGGCTTCCACGGTCTGCACGTGACGGGTGGTCTGATCGCGTTCCTGTTCATCCTGGGACGCACGTACGCCGCGAAGCGCTTGACGTATGAGCAGCAGACCAGCGCGATCGTCGTGTCCTACTACTGGCACTTCGTCGACGTGGTCTGGATCGGCCTTTTCGCGACCATCTACATCATCAAATGATCGGAACGGGGATTTCGGTGAACTCCATCACCGCCCGACGGCGCCATCCCCTCGCGCGAGTCGCCGTCGTGGCACTCGCGCTGGGCCTGCTCGGCGGCGGGTACGCGCTCGCCGCGCCGAACGGCAGCACCGCCGACGCCGCGATCGCGTCCGGCAAGGCCGACGACGCGGCGGAGGGCAAGAGCCTCTTCGTCGCGCACTGCGCGAGCTGTCACGGCCTGAACGCCGAGGGCACCAACAAGGCCCCGACGCTCATCGGCGTCGGCGCGGCCGCCGTGGACTTCCAGGTGAGCAGCGGCCGCATGCCGGCCGCCGACGCGGGCCCCCAGGCCCCGCGCAAGCCCAGGCCCGACTGGGCCACCGACCAGGCGATCGACCAGCTCTCGGCGTACGTCCAGTCCCTGGGCGGCGGCCCGACGCGGCCGACCGAGGAGCAGGTGAACCCCGCGCTGGGCGACCCCGCCAAGGGCGGTGAGCTGTTCCGGGCCAACTGCATCCAGTGCCACAACTTCGTCGGCGCGGGCGGCGCGCTCACCTACGGCAAGTACGCGCCGCCGCTGAACCCGGCGACGCCGACGCAGATCTACGAGGCGATGGTCACCGGCCCGCAGGCGATGCCGGTGTTCAACGACTCCACGATCACGCCGGAGCAGAAGCGTGACATGATCGCCTACATCACCCACGTCAGGTCGCAGGTCGACCCGGGCGGGTCGGGCCTGGGCCGCATCGGCCCCGTCACCGAGGGCCTCGTGGCGTGGGTCGTGGGTCTCAGCCTCCTGATCCTGGCCTCCATCTGGATCACCGCGAAGAAGCGACGGGCGCAGGCATGACAGAGCAGAACGAGTATCCCGAGAGCGGCCGGGTGCCGACGCGCGTCATCGGCACGCCGCCCCCCGACGCGCCCATCGAGGAGCACGACCCGATCCACGAGCCTGCGGGCGTCGAAGGCGTGATCCCGCAGGACCCGGTCAAGGTCCGCAAGGCGGAGCGCATGGTCGCGTTCCTCTTCCTGATCACCTTCCTGGCCGGCGCGGCCTTCATCGCCGCGTACGTGATCTTCCAGGTCGGCACGATCGACAAGACGGCCACGTCGAACTACGCGCTCGGCGGCACCCTGGCGCTGGCCCTGCTCTCGCTGGGCGCGGGCGTCACGGTCTGGGTGCGGCAGATCATGCCGAAGTACAACCTGGTCCAGGAGCGCCACCTGATGGCCTCCGACTCGGACACGCGCGAGTACGTCAAGGAGACCTTCCTCCAGGGCGCGGACGAGAGCGGCTTCGTCAAGCACCGGCTGCTGCGCCGCACGCTGCTGCTGGCCGCGGCGCCGCTCGGCCTCGCCCCGCTGGTGCTGCTGAAGGACCTCGGCCCGCTGCCGGGGACCTCGCTGCGGCACACCGTCTGGGGAGAGGCCATGAAGAACGGCAAGCCGCGCCGGCTCGTCGTCGAGGGCACCGGCCAGCCGATCCGCGCCGCCGACTTCAACTCGCCGGGCGGCATCCTCTCCGTGGTCCCCGAGGGCTACGAGGAGGACCTGAACGCGCTGGCCAAGGCGACGCTGATCCTGCTCAAGTTCCGCCCGGAGGAGATCAAGTCCGGCACGAACAAGAACTGGACCGTCGACGGCATCGTCGCCTACTCCAAGATCTGCACCCACGTGGGCTGCCCCGCCGCGCTGTACGAGCAGACGACGCACCACATCCTCTGCCCGTGCCACCAGTCGACCTTCGACGCGGCCGACGGTGCGAAGGTCATCTTCGGTCCCGCGGCCCGGCCGCTGCCGCAGCTGCCCCTCGGCATCGACGAGGAGGGGTACCTCGTCGCGAAGTCCGACTTCAAGGTCCCCGTCGGCCCCAGCTTCTGGGAGCGCGGCGACGCCGAAGCTGAAGTAAGAGAGAAGGCGTGATGAACGCTCCTCCGAAGGCCATCACGGGCCCGTCGACGTTCCTCGACGACCGGCTGGGCGCGGGGAACTTCCTCAAGCGCAACCTGCGCAAGGTCTTCCCCGACCACTGGTCGTTCCTTCTGGGGGAGATCGCGCTCTACTCGTTCGTCATCCTGCTGCTGACCGGCACGTTCCTGACGTTCTGGTTCAAGCCGAGCATGGGCGAGGTCAACTACCTGGGGAACTACGCCCCGCTGTACGACGTCCGCATGTCGGAGGCGTACGCCTCGTCCCTGCACATCAGCTTCGACATCCGCGGCGGCCTGCTGGTCCGGCAGATGCACCACTGGGCGGCGCTGCTGTTCGTCGCCGGCATGACGGCGCACGCGCTGCGCATCTTCTTCACCGGCGCCTACCGCAAGCCGCGTGAGCTCAACTGGCTCATCGGCGTCGGCCTGCTCACGCTGGCGCTGCTGGAGGGCCTCACCGGCTACTCCCTCCCCGACGACCTGCTCTCCGGCGCGGGTCTGCGGATCACCCAGGGCGTCGCGCAGTCGATCCCGATCGTCGGCACCTACATCTCGTTCTTCCTGTTCGGCGGGGAGTACCCGGGCCACGACGTCATCCCGCGGTTCTACACGATCCACATCCTGCTGATCCCGGGCATCCTGCTCGCGCTGATCTCGGCCCACATGATCCTGATGTGGGTGCAGAAGCACACGCAGATGCCGGGCAAGGCGCGGACCGAGAAGAACGTGGTGGGCGCGCCGTTCTACCCGGCCTTCATGGCCAAGTCGGGCGCGTTCTTCCTGTTCACGTTCGGGGTCATCGCCCTCCTCGGCACGTTCGCCCAGATCAACCCGATCTGGCTGTTCGGGCCGTACAACCCGGCGAACATCTCGGCCGGCTCCCAGCCCGACTGGTACATGGGCTTCCTGGAGGGCGCGCTCCGTCTCATGCCGGCGTGGGAGATCAACTTCCTCGACCACACCGTGACGTTCAGCGTGCTGATCCCGGCCCTGGTGCCGATGGGCATCATCATGACGGGCCTGGCGCTGTATCCGTTCCTGGAACAGTGGGTCACGGGCGACCGGCGCGAGCACCACGTGTGCGACCGGCCGCGCAACAACCCGCACCGCACCTCGATCGGCATCTCGGCCATCACGTTCTACGGCATCCTGTGGCTGCTCGGCGCCAACGACGAGATCTCGGCGAACTTCCACATCGACCTGTACACGACCACCTGGTTCGGACGGTTCGCCGTCTTCATCGGCCCGGCGATCGCGTACTGGATCACCTACCGGACCTGCATCGGCCTCCAGCGCAAGGACGCCGAGGTGCTGTCGCACGGCGTCGAGTCCGGGGTCATCAAGCGGATGCCGAACGGCCAGTACATCGAGGTCCACACGCCACCGGCGGAGGACATCGCCGAGCACATCCGCGGCAAGAAGGAGATCCCGGTCCTGACGGGCTCGGCGGACGGCGACGGCATCCCGCCCAAGGGCGCCCGCAGCGCGATCGGCCGGCTCCGGACCAGGATGAGCGAGGCGTACGGCACCGACCACGTCCCGCTGACCGACGGCCACCACGACGGCCACCACGAGGAGGAGCCCGCCGCCGTCGGCGCCGGCGAGCGCAAGGAACTCCACTGACGCACAACCTGACCGGCGCAGACTGACCGGCACACAGCGGCCCGGCAGGGGGAACCACTCCCCCGCCGGGCCGCTGTGTTTCCCGCTTCGCTCATCGGGGCGCTCAGATCCGCCGCCTCGTGCCGGAGGCGCGCCGGGAACGCAGCCCTCGTCGCGCTTGGTCGCTTCGCTCCCGCGCACTCCTCAGTCCAGACCGGCGGCGCGCCCCTCCGGCTCGCTCGGGGTTTCCCGCTTCGCTCAGAGCGGGTCGGAGAGGGCGGCGCGCAGGCGGCTGCGCTTGAGCCACGCCGGCCAGTCGTCCTGCCAGTAGCTCCACCCGTTGTCCGCGTCCAGCCTGCGCGGAGTCCCGGTCACGACGATGGGGTCGCCGACCAGGGTGTTGTTCTTGAACCACTTGGCGTTCTCCGGGCTGACGTTCACGCAGCCGTGGCTGACGTTGGAGTTGCCCTGGTCGCCGACGGACCAGGGAGCGCCGTGGACGTACTCGCCGGTGTTGGAGATCCGGACGCTGTTGTACACGGTCGTCTCGTAGTAACCGGCCTGGCCGGGACCCGCGTCCGGGGAGGTCATGACCGTGACGTCCTCCCTGGACATCGCCACGTGGATGCCGCTCGTGGTGTGGTGGCGGAAGACGTCGCCGCTGCCCGCGCTGATCGGCATGTCCTTGATCTGCCTGCCGTCCAGCTCGATCTTCATATGGTGCGTCTGCGTGTCGGCCACGCTGATCTGCGACCGGCCGATCTTGAAGTCGCGGGTGTAGTCCTGCTTGCCGTACATGCCGTCGCCGCCCCTGATCCCGGCGAGGCGGGCGGTCACCCGGACCTTCGTGTACGGCGGCCAGTAGTGCCGGGGGCGGAAGACGACGTTCTTGGCGTCCAGCCAGTGCCACGCGCCGTCGACGGGCTTGGACGCCTGCACGAAGAGGTTGCGCTCCACCGACACGCGGTCGGTGACGGGCTTGTCGAAGGTCAGGATGATCGGCATTCCGACGCCGACCGTGAGGCCGGTGTCCTCCTTGTTCGGCACCAGGGTGGTGACGGCGAACGTCTTGGCCGCCGGCTTGGTGGAGAAGCGCACGGTCCTGCTCCCCGGGCCGTCCGGTCCGGTGGCCGTCGCCTCGACGCTGTAGGACGTGCCAGGGGTCATGGGACGGGCGCTGCGCCACTGGGACCTGTCGGCACTGAACACGCCCTCCACGGGCCGCCCAGCGGCCTGTACGGCCACGTGGGTGAGGGTGCCGCCCGCCGCGCCGACGAGGATGGGCAGTTCCGGCGGCAGCTCGCCGGAGCCGTCCAGCGGGGTGACGCTGATCGGCGTTCCCGACCGGCGCTCCTCGCCCCCTCTCTCAGAGAGGGAACACCCGGCCACCACCACGAGAAGGGCCAGCGCCCCCGCACGAGCACGCACGTCCGTCTCCCTCAGGTCGCTTTCCGGGAGTTATTCCCGGGCCGCGTCCCGAGCGGGCAGGCACCGTACCGAAGGTCGGCAAAGAACGACGGCACCGAAGGCCGGCGAAAGCCGTTGCCGGGAGGAACGCGAACGGCCAGCCGGCGAGATCGCCGACCGGCCGCCGCCGGGTCAGGGGCTCAGTGCGAGAAGTTGCCCCGGTAGTACTGGAAGACGAATCCGATCATGCTCATGAGCGTGCAGAACACGCCGACGAAGAAGAGCCACATTCCGACGGCGAAGCCGAAGAACGTGAGCGCGGCCGACAGGCAGACGAACAGCGGCCACCAGCTGTGCGGGCTGTAGAAGCCGATCTCGCCCGCGCCGTCGCTGATCTCGGCCTCCTTGTTGTCCTCCGGCTGGTCGCCGATGCGCCGCGCGGTGAACAGCAGGTAGTAGCCGATCATCAGGGCCAGGCCGACGGAGATCGCCATGGCGGTCGTACCGGTCGGCTCCTTGGACCAGAACCAGTAGACCACGTCGGCCGCGGCGAAGAAGACGCCGCAGAGCAGGAACATCCAGCCCTGGATCTTCATCGGGACTCCTCCACGAGCTCGGGCTTGGCCGTGATGTGCGGGTACTTGAGGTCGAACGCCGGGCGCTCGGACCTGATCCGCGGCAGCGACAGGAAGTTGTGCCGCGGCGGCGGGCAGGAGGTCGCCCATTCGAGCGAGCCGCCGAAGCCCCAGGGGTCGTCCACGGTGACCTTGGGCGCGAAGCGCCAGGTCCGCCACACGTTGTAGAAGAACGGCAGCGTGGACGCGCCCAGCAGGAGCGCACCGGCCGAGGAGATCATGTTCAGGTCGGTGAAGCCGTCGACCGGCGAGTAGTCGGCGTACCGCCGCGGGAAGCCGATGACGCCCAGCCAGTGCTGCACCAGGAAGGTCAGGTGGAAGCCGAAGAACAGCATCCAGAAGTGGACCTTGCCGAGCTTGTCGTTGAGCATCTTGCCGGTGAACTTGGGCCACCAGAAGTAGAAGCCCGCGAACATCGCGAACACCACGGTGCCGAAGACCACGTAGTGGAAGTGGGCGACGACGAAGTAGGTGTCGCTGATGTGGAAGTCGAGCGGCGGCGAGGCCAGGATGACGCCGGTCAGGCCGCCGAACAGGAAGGTCACCAGGAAGCCGACGGCGAACAGCATCGGCGACTCGAACGACAGGTGTCCCCGCCACATCGTGCCGATCCAGTTGAAGAACTTCACCCCGGTCGGCACGGCGATGAGGAACGTCATGAACGAGAAGAACGGCAGCAGCACCTGGCCGGTGACGAACATGTGGTGCGCCCACACCGTGACCGACAGGCCCGCGATGGCGATGGTCGCGCCGACCAGGCCGATGTACCCGAAGATCGGCTTACGGCTGAAGACCGGAAGGATCTCCGTGATGATGCCGAAGAACGGCAGCGCGATGATGTAGACCTCGGGGTGGCCGAAGAACCAGAACAGGTGCTGCCACAGCATCGCCCCGCCGGTGGGCGAGTCGAAGATGTGCGCGCCGAGCTTGCGGTCGGCCTCCAGGGCGAGCAGCGCCGCCGCCAGCACCGGGAAGGCCAGTAGCACCAGGATGCTGGTCAGCAGGATGTTCCAGGTGAAGATCGGCATCCGGAACATCGTCATGCCGGGGGCCCGCATGGTGAGGATCGTGGTGATGAAGTTCACCGCGCCGAGGATCGTGCCGAGGCCGGACATCGCCAGGCCCATCACCCACAGGTCGCTGCCGAGGCCCGGCGAGGTCACCGCGTTCGACAGCGGCGCGTACGCCGTCCAGCCGAAGGAGGCGGACCCGCCCGGGGTGAAGAAGCCGAGGACGGCGATGGTGCTGCCGAAGAGGTAGAGCCAGTAGCTCACCATGTTGAGCCGCGGGAACGCCACGTCGGGGGCGCCGATCTGCAGCGGCATCAGCTCGTTGGCGAAGCCCGCGAACAGCGGCGTCGCGAACATCAGCAGCATGATCGTGCCGTGCATCGTGAAGAGCTGGTTGAACTGCTCCGACGACACGAACTGCAGCCCGGGCTGGGCGAGCTCGGCCCGCATCACCAGCGCCATGACGCCGCCGATGAGGAAGAACACGAACGACGTGATCAGGTAGAGGTGCCCGATCACCTTGTGGTCGGTCGAGGACAGCCACTTGGCGATGACCGTGCCCTTGGTGTTCGGCCGCGCGGCGACGCCGGCCGGTTCCTGGATGGCGGTCACTGCGCACTCCCCGCCTGGCTCTTGATGTACTGGTCGAACTCGGCCTGGGGAACGAGCTTCACGGAGAACAGCATCTTGCTGTGGTCGGTGCCGCAGAGCTCGGCGCATCGGCCGACGAAGACGCCCGGCTTGTCGAGCGTCGTGATCTGGAAGTGGTTCTCCACGTTGCCGGGGAAGACGTCCTGCTTGAACAGGAACGCCGGCACCCAGAACGAGTGGATGACGTCGGGCGAGTGCAGGTCGAACTGCACCTGGGTGTTGACCGGCAGCACGAGCTGCGGACCCTGGGGGTTCTCGACGCTCTGCTTGCTCAGGTCCACCGGCACGCCCGCGACCACGGCCTTCTGGCCCTGGTAGTCGGTCGTGAAGCGCCAGCTCCACTGGTAGCCCTCGACGGCCACCTTGACCGGGGCGGCCTTGGTGATCCGCGTGATCTCGGTCTCGTCACGGGCCGTGAAGTAGAAGAAGACCGCCACCATGATGACCGGGACCACCGTGTAGAGGATCTCGATCGGCAGGTTGTAACGCACCTGCGGAGGCAGCTCGTCGGGGCTGTTCTTCTTCTTGCGGTGGAACACGCACGCCCACAGGATCAGGCCCCAGACGACCACGCCGGTGGCGAGAGCCGCGATCCAGCTCCCGTTCCAGAGCGTCTGGACGATGCCGGCCTGCTTGGTGGCGCCTTCCGGCATGCCCCCACGAGACCACTGATCGATCGCCTGGCTGCTACACGCCGTCCCGGACGCCACCAGCAGCGCCAGGGCGGCGGCTCCGGGCAACCGGCGGCGTGCCCACGGTCGCCGTGTCGTACGGCGGGTCGGACTCACGGATCGCCTACCCCACAGATGAAGCCCAAGAGTTCCTCCCTTGGGCGGGTTTTCCAATTTGACCCAAAGGTGCGACCGGCTGTGGTGTTTCCGCCGGTCTGCCCTTTACTTGGTTGAGTTCACGCTGGGGGACACATTAGCGCGGACCGGCGCCGCCCCTCTGAGCAGCCCCCGTTAATGTCCTAACTGTGGCCTACCTCGACGCGGCGTCGACCGAACCTCTCCATCCCGCGGCCCGTGACGCCCTGCTGGCGGCGATCGACGCCGGATGGGCCGATCCCGCCCGCCTGTACGGCACGGCGCGCCGCGCCCAGATGTTACTGGAGCGCGCGCGGGCAGAGGTAGCCGAACTGATCGGCGCCCGCGCCGACGAGGTGTCGTTCACCTCCTCCGGGACGCAGGCCGTCCACCTCGGGGTCCTCGGCACACTGGCCGGCCGCCGCCGGGCCGGGCGCCGCCTGGTGGCGAGCGCGGTCGAGCACTCCAGCGTCCTGCACGCCGGTGAGGTCCACGAGCGCGACGGCGGCGAGGTGGAGATCGTGGGCGTCGGCCGTACGGGCCGGGTGGACGCGGAGGCGTTCGCCGAGGCCGTCGCGCGCCCCGGAACCGCCCTCGCGTGCCTGCAGACGGCCAACCACGAGGTCGGGACCCTCCAGCCGGTCGAGGACGCGGCGGAAGCGTGCCGGGAGGCCGGTGTGCCGCTGCTGGTCGACGCCGCCCAGTCGGCGGGCCGCCTGCCGGTCCCCGGAGGCTGGTCGGTGCTGACCGCGAGCGCCCACAAGTGGGGCGGCCCGGCGGGGGTGGGCGTGCTGGCGGTCCGCAAGGGCGTCCGCTGGCGTTCGCCGCTGCCCGAGGACGAACGGGAACGGCGGCGCGTGCCGGGGTTCGAGAACGTCCCCGCGATCGTGGCCGCCGCGGCGGCGCTGCGCGCGAGGTCGGCGGAGTCGGAGGCCGAGGGGCGGCGGCTGGCGGCCCTGACCGGCCGGATCCGCGCCGAGGTGCCCCGGCTGGTGCCCGACGTCGAGGTCGTCGGCGACCCGGACCTGCGCCTGCCGCACATCGTGACCTTCTCCTGCCTGTACGTCGAGGGCGAGGCGCTGCTGACCGAGCTCGACAAGGCCGGTTTCGCCGTCTCGTCAGGAAGTTCCTGCACGGCTAGTACGCTTCGTCCATCGCACGTCCTCGAAGCGATGGGCGTGCTTACACATGGGAATGTCCGGGTATCGCTGCCCCGTGGCGTGTCCGAGGACGACGTCGATCGGTTCCTCGCGGTGCTGCCGGGGATAGTGCGGCGGATCCGGTCGAGCTTGGGGGTGCGGTGATGTGGCGCAGACGGCCGGACGGCCGGGACACCCGGGCAGAGGAGCCGGAGGCACCGCCCCGGCCCGCGGAGGTCCCCGCGCTGACGGTCGACGCGCTGGGCCGCAAGTGCCCGATCCCGATCATCATGCTCGCCGAACGGATCAACCAGGTGCCCATGGGCGCCGTGGTGGCCGTGCTGGCCGACGACCCCGCCGCCTTCACCGACGTACCGGCCTGGTGCCGGCTGAAGTCACACGAGCACGTGGCCAGCCACGAACTCCCCCAGGGCGGCTGGTCCATCCACGTCCGCCGCAACTACTAGGTCGTGTCTGACACTCCCTAGTGCCATACGCCTGAAATTCGTCGGATAAATACTTATCCTGATGTGTATGGGGCATCCGGGTCCGTCTGCAATACCCATCGAGTTGACCGATGCTGAGCGGTCCTGGCTGCATGGCCTGACGG
>NZ_JABBWW010000111.1:0-504 GCF_014161385.1 Microbispora sp. H10670
CTAGATGATTGATTCCAAGCCCTCCGGCTGGGTCAGTGGTCGTATGCGATCAGTGACCGTTTGACCGTCTGACCGGTCCTGTCGTTGTGCCAGATCACGCAGGTCAGGGCCAGGATCCGGATGACCACACGGGCGATTACCCCTGCTGGGGTGCGGCCACCATGCCGTTCTAGGTCGAGCTGGCCCTTGAAGGTCTGGTTGATCGACTCAATGGTTTGACGCAAGGGCTTGAACAGTGGTGTTCCGGGCCGCGGGGGTTCACCCTTGCGGGCCTTGCGCATCAGGCGCAGCCCGGCGGCGGTCAGTGTGTGTTCGAAGTCGCGGCCGTAGTACTGCATGTCGGCGATGATGGTCTGCCCGGGATGGCGCGCGACCAGGTCGCCGGCGGTGTGCAGCATGCCCAGCAAGGTGGTGCGTTCATCTGCTTTGGCACCGGTCAGCGCGAAGGCCACGGGCAGGCCGCCCAGCGTGCACAGCAGATGCAGGCGCAGGCCCCAAAAGAAC